>CAIZGQ010000072.1 GCA_903932565.1 uncultured Hyphomicrobiales bacterium | reverse complement strand
CGATCATCACGGTGAAGCTCTCGGATATCATCCTAGATTCCAAGATTGGTCCGCTGGATCGCTCGCTTGGGTTCATCTTTGGGGCGGGCCGCGGTTACCTCCTGTGCGTGATCGCATTTGTGTTTTTTGCTTGGCTTGTGCCCGAAAAGGCGCAGCCCGCCTGGGTGCAGAATTCCAAAACCAAAGGCTGGCTTGTCCAGACCGGTGACAGCATTCAAGCCATGCTGCCGGAAAATCTGGATGCTGACCTCTCCAAGCTTCTGAAGAAGAATAAGGGTGGCGCCAACGACCTCCCGCCATCGGAAGACCCCGACAGCAAGGCTGTGCCGCCAGAGAATGTGCCAGCGCCGCCAACGCGTCCGGGTCGCAAGACCGAGCTGCAATCGCCCGGTCAGACACTAGCCCAAACAGCTGCACAGCCCTCCACACGCACCGTTCAAACGGCGTCAACGGACCGCAAAGGGCTCGATGCACTCGTGTCGCGCACCAGCCCCGCTCCCAGTGCAGGCGCGCGCTAGCGACAAAGTCGCCCACACGCACTATATGGTGGGCATACGTGAGGGTTCTGACCATGGCTGCGCGATTGCGCGGGCTCACGGCGTTGTTCGTGTCGGCATTGTCTTTGGCGTGAAGCTTAAGATGACGCCGTGTGTCACTTGAGGCGGCGTGCCGCTGGTAAAGGACGAGATCGATGACTGAAGCGCGTTCCGTCCACGACACTTTCGTGACTGCTGGCAATGGGCAGGACGACAAACTCGAGACCCGAAACTACGGTTACGACCTTGATCTTGAGGCTGACAAACTCCGCGAGGAATGCGGCGTTTTCGGCATTTTCGGCCATCCCGACGCTGCCGCCATCACGGCGCTGGGCCTTCATGCTCTGCAGCATCGCGGGCAGGAAGCGGCCGGCATCGTCGCTTTTGATGGCAGCCGGTTCAGCTCCGAGCGCCGCCTTGGCCTTGTGGGCGATCACTTCTCGTCGCGCCGGACGATCGATCGCCTGCCAGGCACCGCCGCCATTGGCCATGTGCGCTATTCAACGACTGGCGAAACCATTCTGCGAAACGTGCAGCCTTTGTTTGCCGAATTGGATAGCGGTGGCTTTGCTGTCGCCCACAACGGCAATTTGACTAACGGCCTGACCCTGCGCCGCCAGCTGATCAGTGAGGGCTCGATTTATCAATCGACGTCGGACACGGAAGTTGTTCTGCATCTGGTCGCCAAGAGCCGCCGCACGCGCATTCTGGATCGCTTCATCGAGGCCCTTCGTCATCTGGAAGGCGCTTACTCGTTTGTATGTCTCTCAAACAAGAAGCTGATCGGCGCGCGCGATCCGCTTGGCATTCGCCCGCTCGTCATCGGCGAGCTGGATGGACATTTCATTCTCGCATCCGAGACCTGCGCGCTCGACATCATTGGCGCGCGGTTTGTGCGCGACGTGGAGAACGGCGAGATCGTCGTGATTTCCGAGCGTGGGCTTGAAAGCCACAAGCCCTTTCCGCCGCAGCAGGCGCGGCCCTGCATCTTCGAATACATCTATTTTGCCCGGCCCGATTCTGTCGTGCATGGCCGCCCGGTTTACGAAGTGCGCAAGCGCATGGGTGCTGAGCTCGCTGCCGAGTCCGGCTGTGACGCGGATGTCGTCGTGCCGGTGCCGGATTCAGGCGTGCCGGCCGCCATCGGGTATGCACGCGCGGCCGGCATTCCGTTTGAACTTGGCATCATCCGCAACCATTACGTCGGCCGAACCTTTATCCAGCCAACGCAGTCCGTGCGTGAGCTGGGCGTGCGCCTGAAACACAGCGCCAATCGCAGTGTGGTTGAGGGCAAGCGCGTGATCCTAATCGATGATTCCATCGTGCGCGGCACCACCTCGTTGAAGATCGTGCGCATGATGCGCGAAGCCGGTGCGCGCGAAGTTCACTTCCGCATTTCATCGCCGCCGATCACCCATCCTGATTATTACGGCATTGATACGCCCGAGCGCGACAAGCTGATGGCTGCGACCCACACCGTGGAAGAAATGCGCCAGTTCAT
>CAIZGQ010000071.1 GCA_903932565.1 uncultured Hyphomicrobiales bacterium | reverse complement strand
GCCGGATGCAACCTTGTTTCCCGAAAGCCCAGCTGGTTGGTTTGTGGTCGCGCGCAAGGCTGCGAAATCGGGATTTGACCTTGAAGCCGTTGAACATCCCGCCAGTGGCGAGGCGGCAGACTCGCTCACATTGGCGCTGACGATTGCCAACGACGCGGGCAGGCCGACCGGCGCATGGCAGGGGTCGTATGATCTTGCCGTCCATCTCGACGTCGCGCCCGCCAAGCCCTAAGACAAAGATGCCAGCCAGCGTCGCGCTGTGGGCGGTTAAAAAGGAGTTTCATATGATCAAGGTTGGCGACACGCTGCCGGATGCAACATTCACGGTCATGGGCGAGAATGGCCCGACGACCAAGACAACGGCTGACATTTTCAAGGGCAAGAAGGTCGTGATCTTCGGCGTGCCCGGCGCCTTTACCCCGACATGCCATGGCAACCATCTGCCCGGTTACATTGATCACGCCGATGAGATCAAAGCCAAAGGCGTCAGCACCATTGCAGTCGTCAGCGTCAACGACGTGTTCGTGATGGCAGCCTGGTCGAAGGCGTCTCATGCAGAGGCGATTGAGTTTCTGGCTGATGGGTCAGCAGCCTTCACAAAAGCCATTGGCATGAGCCTCGATCTCACCGAGCGTGGCCTTGGCATTCGTTCGCAGCGTTTTTCGATGTTCGTCAACGATGGCGTCGTGCAGAAGGTCAATCTGGAAGAAAACGTCGGCAAGGCTGATTTGACTGGCGCAACTGCCATGCTGGCCCAGCTTTGATTGAATTTTAAAACGCGTCTTCCGGTTTTTTCGGCGCTGAAAGAACCGGAAGATGTCGTCATTCCCGCACGTGCTGTTCGACTTAAGTGTCAGAATGCCATGTCACGAAAATGTGAAACTTTGACTTGACGGACGAACAACCACCTGTTTTCTTGATATAAATCGTGCTTCGTTATCAGACGGCGTTCGAGTTCGGGGAAACGCAGGGCATGACACTCACAACCCGCATCCCGGTGATCGTCGTTACTGGCTTCCTCGGCTCTGGCAAAACGACGTTGCTTGCCGAATGGCTGCGCGAGCCCGCTTTCACAAACACATTGGTCATTGTGAATGAGTTCGGTGAGACCGGACTGGACCATCTTCTTTTGGCAACCGGCCATGAAGACCCGCTGCTTCTTGAAAATGGTTGCGCTTGTTGCACGGCTGCAGATTCCCTATCCGACACGTTGGCGCGAGTTTGGTCTGCGCAGCTGGCGGGCGAAATGCGCCCGTTCCAACGGGTGATTATTGAAACCACAGGCCTAGCGGATCCTACTGCGATGGTGCGCGGCCTGATGGAGGATTTCCGCGTGGCATCGCGGTATGTGGCGCACGGAATCGTGACAGTCCTCGACGCGCGCTGCGCACCCGATCTCCTCGCCTTCGAGGCCGATGCGGCGGCACAATTGGCGGCCGCAGATGTCGTCGTGCTCAGCAAAACGGACTTGGTTAAAGGTGGCGCGCTCGCACACATCTCAGACCTTGTTCGGCTGGTCAGGCCGCAGGTGCCAACGTTTTTCGACCATCCGGGGTCGCGTTCGTCGGCGCAGGTCCTGGCCGCTCTGCCCGTGCAGGCGCACGTGCTCAACGGCTTGCTTGATCAAACGCACGCGCTCTCCACACCCCGCGACGCCTCCCATCTTGATGCGCTCAGCAGCGTGTTTCTGCCATTGTCGCGTCCCGTTCCCACGGCGACGCTGGATCGTGCGATTGCCCGAGCCTTGCAGGAGTTCGGGGGGCAACTCCTGCGGCTGAAAGGACTTGTGCTGCGGCCGGGTCATCAACTCGATCTCGTGCAGGCCGCGCCAAATGAACCAGTCTCCAGCGAAACGTTTGTGCCGCGCGCAGAAGCAGCGGCACCGCGCACGGGATTGACGCTTATTGTGCGCGGCGAACCTGGTGCCCGCGCCTTGGCATCCGCCATTGCCAACTGGCTGCCCGCTGCTGGCGAGCCGGTTGAAGACCGCGCACCCGCTGAACGTTCACCCGCAAAAGGTTCCGATGCCATGGGCTCGCGGCAGGGTTCCGGCTGGTTCGGCGAGCTGGCAGGTGCGCTGGGATGAAACGTCCCGGTTCGGGCGGGTCGATCTTGGCGGAAACCGGTGACAACGAGGCTGGCCCGACGCGTCTGTCGTCCGTCACGATGGCCATGCGCGTCCTCAAAAGTTTTTCTGAGGGCGAAGCTGAAATCGGCATCACCGCGCTCTCGCGCAAACTGGGGATCGCGAAGAGCACGGCCTATCGGCTCGCCAGCACGCTGGTGGCCGAGGGCATGCTGGAGCAAAACCGCGAGACTGAGAAGTATCGGCTGGGACTGGCGCTTTTTGGATTGGGCGCGCTTGTGCGCCAGCGCATGGATGTGTCGACAGAGGCACGCCAGCCCTTGTTCGCGCTGCGCGAAGCAACCGGTGAAACCGTGCATCTCGCCATCCTCGATGGCTCCGATATCATGTACGTGCTGAATCTGGAGAGCAATCACGCCATCCGCATGCGGGCCGATCTTGGCTCGCGCAAGCCCGCCTTCTGCACGGCCGAGGGCCTCGCCATGCTGGCCTTTGCGAGCTCAAGTTCGATTGAAGCGGTGATGGCCTCAGGGCTCCGGCCCCGCACGCCCCGGACCGAGGCTGATCCGACCCGGCTGCGCGCGCGACTCGATCAGGTGCGCCGCCTTGGCTATGCGATGGAAGATGAGGAAAGCGAAACGGGCATGCGCTCCCTCGCCGCGCCCATTCGGCGCGCCGGTGGCGACGTGGTTGCGGCCATTGGCCTGGCCGGTCCCGTCCAGCGCCTGCCGGATGATCTCATCGCCAAAGTGGCACCTCAAGTCGTGCGCTCTGCCGCTCTCGTGTCAGCGCGCCTGGGCCATCGCAGCCGCCAGGATTTTTGAGCGCTGCATGGCTGACCTAAAAATCTGCAAAAACGCATGATGTTCTTGCTGCCTGACTGTTTAAATGTTATTTTTTGTTTGGGCAGGCATGCGCCGGAGTTACCCCAAGTTGCCTTCTGGCGGCAGCACTCTTTGCAGTGTGAAACAGGGGCCGGGGGCCTGCCTAATTTTTCAAAAACCAATTGAAAAATTCGGTTTGCTGGTGATCAGCCCCGCATTTGTGAAGTGCTGGGACAGGCGTTACGCCGCAATTCAAAATCGATCCATCTGGTGACGCTATGAGCCTGGACTTCAGGAGTTTTGCGTAAGCCGGCTCGTAGTTGCCGTAAGCGTTCGGCTCCACTGCTTTGAAAAACGCGCTTGTGATGCAGTCGGCAATTTGCAATCCGGCCCATTTGCTGTGGTTCTCAACCGCAATCTTTTCAATATCGAGGCCCGACCAAACGATAGATCGATATGGCTGAACAACCTCGTTTCCGTCTCGCATGAGGATCAAATAGTCCTTCATTGCTTGATAATCGGTGCCGCCTCGTCTGGAAAATACAACTTTTATTGCGTACGGCCGCCCACGCGCGCGCCGGTGACAAATTTCCGTAACTCGTTCCAGCAGCCAACGAATCAGAAAATTGTAGAGATACCCTTTAGCTTTAAACGTTGTTTCCGATGTCGAGCCAACGATCGTCTTCTTGTGTGACAGCGTTACACATGCCCCGATCGGAAGGGCCGAAATTTCTTGGCACACGACAATTTTCTGGTCGTGATTCAAATCTCTGAAATGCAGGTCATTCCATTTTCTTTGCGGAAATCGCCGCAAAATCGCGTCACGCCAAGTTGGCATTTTCAAATCGTTCTCGCGCGTCAAGATACACGCGCCGATGACCAGCCACCGCGATTGACCGCCTGCCTTTGCGGCGGACAATTTTCCAAAGCCTTCGTCCCCGGCTTCATCGATATAAACAATAAATTGTAACGCCGAAGCAGACATTGCTATGACCAGAGTTAATTGGCGATCCGGCGGGCGAATGGATCGACTAGGGCACATGCTGTATTGCAAAGCTTCAGGTAAGCAACAAGGGTCGGGTTTGGTGTCAAACCTCCCCGCCCTTGCGACCGCATGGCATCGGGATGGCGCTAGCCACAGGCGTGCGCCGTGCTAACCTTTGGTGTGCGCGCGCGATCGCGGTGTGAGGACAGGGTTTGAGCGAGGACCAATTGTCGGCAGACCCCAACCAACCCAACACCAAGCAACAGAACCCGAAGCGGCAATCGTCGAAGCCGACGAGCCTGCTGGACCGCTTGGCCGGGCAGGCCGCTGCTGTGCTGGTTTTCGAACGCCTGTGGCCGAGCCTGGTCTGGTTTGCCACCATTCTTGGTTTGTTTGTCACCGTGTCCTGGCTCGGCCTGTGGCTCGACGCGCCAAGGCTCGTGCGCATCCTTGGTGTCGTGCTGTTCGGGTTTGCGGCGCTCGCCTCATTGCTCCCACTGGTCCGCCTGCGCCCACCGACGCGCGCTGAGCGACTGGCACGTCTGGACCGCGATGCCGATGCGCCGCATCGCCCGGCAACAGGACTGGATGACCAGCTTGCCAATGCGGCTGACGACCCGCTGACCCGCGCGCTGTGGGTGTTGCACCAGCGTCGCCTGGCGCAGCGTGCCGCGCGGCTGCGGCTGAAAGCGCCGTCCCCGCGCATGGTGGAGCGTGATCGTTTCGCCATCCGGGCGGGCGCCGTGATCGCCTTGGTGGCAGCTGCTTTCATCGCCGGGCCTGAAAAATACGCCCGTCTTCTGGCGGCTTTTGATTGGCACACGACCGGTGCTGTCGCGCAGGGCTTTCGTGTGGACGTGTGGGTCGATCCCCCGGCCTACACGGGGCGGCCGCCGATGATGCTGACCGGCCACCAGGGTGATAGCGCTGCAAATGTTGTCCGCGCGCCCGTTGGGTCCACCATCGTTGTGCGCACGACCGGCCTTGGCAGCATATCGGCGGAGGCGTCAGAGGGCCTTGTTGCTGTCGTGTCCGCGACGGCGACAGAGGCGAAAAGTCCCGTCGTCGCAGGTGAACCGGCTCCCGCAGGCAATGGGGAAGCTGATCAGCGCTGGACGTTGAAACGCGATGGCACGTTGAGCCTGACCCGGTACGGCACGGCCTTGGCGCGCTTTGACATTGCCGCAGTCCCCGACACGCCGCCAACGATCGCGTTGACCGATCCGCCACGCAACAATCTGCGCGGATCGCTCACCCTGAATTACAAGGTGGCGGACGATTATGGTGTCACAGGCGCTGAGGGGCTTTTGACCAACCCGACGATCAATGGTCGGGGTGTTACGGGCAAACCCTTGATCGAGCCGCCACGCATTCCACTCGCACTCCCCACCGGAACCGGTGGCGTCGGCGAGGCCGAGACCACCGCCGATCTTGCAGAAAGCCCATGGGCTGGGGCCCATGTCACGCTCACCCTCTCGGCGCGGGATGAGGGCGGCAACACCGGTGTCAGTGAGCCGGTCGAAATCGACCTGCCGCAGCGGGTCTTCACAAAACCCTTGGCGAAGGCCCTGGTGGAGCAGCGTCGCAATCTCGTGCTAGCACCCAGGGACGAAGTGCGCCGCGTGGCCTCCGCCATGGACGCCTTGATGATTGCGCCCGACCTGTTTGATGTTCCCGCGTCCGTCTATCTGGGATTGCGGACCATCCAGAGACGGCTGCAGCGGGCGCGCTCTGATGCCGACCTCGTGAGCACAGCCGATTTCATGTGGGAAATGGCGCTGCGCCTTGAGGATGGCGATCTTTCAAAAGCCGAGCAGGATTTGCGTGCGGCTCAGCAAGCCTTGAAGGAGGCTTTGCAGCGGGGCGCGCCACCCGAGGAAATTGCAAAACTCACGGACCAATTGCGGGCAGCGCTCGATAAGTTCCTGCAGGAAATGGCCCAGAACCAGCGCAACAAGCAGCAGAACCAGCAATCGGCGCGGCCCAATCCGAATGTGAAATCACTGACGCCGCAGGATTTGCAATCCATGCTGGACCGCCTGCAGGAGATGGCGAAGTCCGGCAATATGGCGGACGCACAGCAGATGCTGAACGACCTGCAGCAGATGCTGGAAAATCTGCAATCCGCCGACAGTGGCCAGCAGGATGACTCCGCGCAGGAAATGAATCAGGCGCTGGACGATCTTGACCAAATGACCCGCGACCAACAGCAATTGCGCGACAAGACGTATCGGGAAAGCCGCAAAGCCCCGAAGGCCACGCAACCGCGCAAGGATCAGCCGGGTGCGCAATCGCAGCCCCAGCAGGGTCAACAGCCCAGCATGAACGACGACGAGGATGATGAGGAGTCCGATAGCGCTGACTCCAATGATCAGGGCCAGCCGGACCAGCAGGCGGATGCAGAAGGTGATCAATCCCAGCCCCTGCAGCAGGGCCAGCAGGCATTGCGCGACAAGCTCGGGCAATTGCAGAAAAAGCTGAAGGAGCTTGGGTCGAAAGGCTCGCCCGGCTTTGACGCGGCGGGCAAGGCGATGAAAGAGGCGGAGCAGGGCATTGGGCAGGGCCGCCAGGGGCAGGGCCGCGCTGTCGACGCCCAGGGCCGTGCGCTGGAAGGGCTCCGTCAAGGGGCCCAGCAGCTTGCGCAGGAAATGCAGGAAAATGGCCAGGGGCAAAATGGCCAGGCGGGCCAGCAGCAGCCCGGCGGTTCCAGCAAGGGACAGCAGGGCCAAAATGGGCGCGGCGATCCGCTGGGCCGCGATAATTTTGGCCGCAACAACGCCCAGAGCCGCTATGACCCGCTCGGCGTGCCGGCCGCGCAACGGGCCCAGCGTGTGCTGGAGGAATTGCGCCGGCGTCTTGGGGATGCGGGTCGGCCGCGCGAGGAGCTCGACTATCTGGAGCGTCTACTGCGGCCCTATTGAGCGCAAGCTTGCCTGCAAGCTCGCCTGTTTGAATCATCCAAAGCGGCCGCCAATCGTATCTGTTGCAAATGTTGCGCGTTCAAGGTCTGCCTGCGCGCAGATCGCAATCGGGCGCAGCAGCCCGCTCTTTTTCAGGCAAAGACCCACGTCATGACGTTTCAGCCTTTCAACATCCTCATGGGCATCGCCATGGCGGCGGTGGTCGTCGTCCTGATTGCCGGACTTGCCAACATGCTGCGGGGTGGTAACGCCAGCATGTCGCAGAACCTGATGCGCTGGCGCGTCGGGCTCCAGTTTCTGGCGATCATCATCATCATGGGCGTGGCCTGGGTCCGCGGCTAGTCTTTGGAGCGCGGTTCTTTTAGGAACGCAGTTCGTTTTTTGGAGGACGTATGGTTCATCTCAACCGCATTTACACGCGCACGGGCGACAACGGCACAACGGCGCTGGGCAATGGCGATCGGCGTCCGAAGTTTGATCTGCGCGTCGAGGCCTATGGTACGGTCGATGAAACCAACGCCACGATTGGTGTTGCGCGCATCTACACGAGCTCGGACAATCCATTCGTTGATGAGATGTTAGCTCGCATCCAGAACGATCTTTTTGATCTGGGTGCCGATCTTTGTACACCGGTGACGTCAGCCAAACTCGAGTACGAGCCGCTGCGCATCGTGCAGGAGCAGGTGGATCGGCTCGAACGCGAGATCGACGAACTCAACATGAAATTGCAGCCGTTGAATTCGTTCATCCTGCCCGGCGGTTCGCCCGCGGCCGCCGCCTTACATGTCTCCCGCACGGTCAGCCGTCGCGCCGAGCGCTTGATGGTGCAATTGGCCTTGTCACCTGGGGAACGCGTTGGCGAGCCAGCCCTGCGCTACATCAACCGGTTGTCGGATTTCCTGTTTGTGGCGTCGCGAACCGTGAATGACAACGGGGCGAAAGATGTGTTGTGGACACCGGGTGCCAACCGTTGACAGCTTCGGCTTGCGGATCGTTGACACACCTTTGGTTTCGTTGACTCTGCAGGGGCGCGCCGCTACCACGCAAAGTGATCATGCGCCATGATGATGGCTGGCAGGAGCCGTTGAAATGAAAGTCCTCGTGCCCGTGAAACGGGTTGTTGATTACAACGTGAAGATCCGCGTCAAGGCTGATGGCAGCGGCGTCGAACTCGCTAACGTCAAAATGTCGATGAATCCCTTTGACGAAATCGCTGTCGAGGAAGCGTTGCGCCTGAAAGAGGCGGGCAAGGCGACGGAAGTGATCGTCGTCTCGATCGGGCCTGCGCAAGCCGCCGAAACGATCCGCACCGGCCTCGCCATGGGGGTCGATCGCGGCGTGCTGGTGAAGGTCGATGGCCTCGTTGAGCCGCTGGCGGTTGCCAAGATTCTCAAGGGTGTTGTGGAGGCCGAGGGCCCGACGCTCGTCATCATGGGCAAGCAGGCGATTGATGATGATTCCAACCAGACCGGCCAGATGCTGGCAGCGCTTCTGGGCTGGGGTCAGGGGACGTTCGCGTCCAAGGTTGAACTCACCGACGGTTCGGTCGACGTGACCCGCGAAGTTGACGGCGGGGCGCAGACTGTGTCGCTGAAACTCCCTGCCGTGGTGACGACGGATTTGCGGCTGAACGAGCCGCGCTACGCGTCGCTGCCCAACATCATGAAGGCGAAGAAAAAGCCGATCGACGAGAAGACACCGGCTGATTTTGGTGTCGATGTGTCGCCGCGCCTCAAGGTGCTGAAGACGACGGAACCCGCTGGCCGCAAGGCTGGCATCAAGGTCGGCTCGGTGGCGGAGCTTGTCGCCAAGCTGAAAGACGAAGCGGGAGTGATTTGACCATGGCAACGCTGCTTCTGGCCGACGTCTCAGCCGGCAAATTGAACGACGCCACCACCAAGGCTTTGACGGCAGCTCGCGCGCTGGGCGCGTCGGTTGAGATCCTCGTCGTGGGCGAGGGCGTCTCAGCCGCCGCCGAGTCGGCTGCAAAACTGGACGGCGTCGCCAAGGTCCATGTGGCCGAAGGCCCGGCCTATGCCCACGCCATGGCCGAGCCGTTGGCCGCACTCATCGTCTCGCTGGCGGGTTCCTTTGATGCGCTGGTTGGCAGCGCCACCTCGCTTTCCAAGAACGTCATGCCCCGCGTTGCGGCCCTGCTGGATGTGGCGCAGGTGTCCGAGATCACCAAGGTGCTGGGCCCAGACACCTTCGAGCGTCCGATTTACGCGGGCAATGCGGTGCAGACAGTTCAGGCGACCGACGCCAAGAAGGTCATCACAGTCCGCACGGCCGCTTTCCAGGCGACGGGTGCCGGGGCGAGTGCCGCCCCGATTTCGCCGGTTGCGCCAGCGGCTGACCCCGGCGTGTCGAGCTTCAAGGGTGAGGCGCTTGCCAAGAG
>CAIZGQ010000070.1 GCA_903932565.1 uncultured Hyphomicrobiales bacterium | reverse complement strand
CGTTGGTTGGGTGGCATTGGCGTGTTGCAGAGTTTTGTTGGCCTAACGGAATGCCTTCGTGTTATTGCAGGGCAATAATCACGATGTTTCGCCACGAGGATTTCCGGTGTCGAAACGGTGTGGCTGATCCTCAATCGGCGGACTTGAAGGCGGTCGAAGTCACGGTGTGTGATGGGCTCCTGCCTTATGTCGTTGCCCCATTCAGACCGGTGAACCATGCGCCGTAATATTCTTCTCGTTGTCGTTTTCGGCGTTCTGGCGTTTCTGGCCGTTGGGCTGGGGTATTTTCAGTTCATCGTGAAGCCGGCCATGATCAAGGGCTTCATCACATCCGCTGTTCAGCCGCCAACATCCGTCGCTGTGGTTGATGCCAAGACCGCGTCATTCCAACCCAGGGTTGCCGCCATCGGCACCTTCCGTGCGGTGCTTGGTATTGATGTCGCCCCGCAGGTGGGTGGCGTGGTGCGTGAGATCCGGTTTGAATCGGGTCAGGACGCCACCAAAGGCCAGCCTCTTCTCGATATCGACACGGCAGTTGAAGAAGCTGACCTGAATTCCAACGCCGCCGCGCTGAAGAATGCCGAGCTTGCTTTGGAGCGCCAGCGCCTTCTGGTGGCTGGTGGCAACACCGCCAAGGCGAACTACGATCAGGCGCTCGCGGTGCGCGATCAGGCCGCCGCCGCCGTGGACAAGGCGAAGTCGCTCATCGCACAGAAGAAAATCATCGCTCCGTTCAGTGGACGTCTAGGCCTGCGCAAGATCGACAACGGTCAGTATGTGTCGCCGGGCACTGCAATTGTCACGCTGCAGCAGCTCGATCCGATCTTTGTTGATTTTCCGGTGCCGGAGCAGAGCCTTGGGTTGATCAAGGTTGGCCAGAGCGTTGAAGTCTCCGTCGATGCCTATCCAGGCAAAGTGTTCAAGGGCGAGGTCAAGTCGCTTGATGCGCGCGTGAGTGCTGACAGCCGCAACATCCTGGTGCGCTCGCAGCTGCCCAATGCGGACCGTTCGCTCTTGCCCGGCATGTTTGCCAATGTCGGCGTGATCGCCGGGCAGGCGAAGGATTTTGTGACGTTGCCACGCACCGCTGTGACGTATTCGCTTTATGGCGATAGTGTTTATGTCGTGAAACCGGCGCCGCCGGCACCCGGCGAAGCGCAGGCCGCCACGGCTCCGTCCGACCAGTCCATGATTGTCGAGCGGCGCTTTGTGCGCACGGGTGACGTGCGCGACGAGGATGTTGCCATTCTGGAGGGTGTCAGCGCTGGTGAGAAGGTGATCGGCCTTGGCCAGATCAAATTGATCCCCGGCGCGCGTGTGAAAATTGATCCGAACGCCAAGGTGGTGCCCACTGGCCCGCGGCCGAAGGAGTAAGACATGGGTTCGTTCACCGATCTCTTTATTCGACGCCCGGTTCTGGCCACCGTTGTCAGCCTTCTGATCCTGCTGGTCGGGATCATGGCGGGCTCGCGCCTGCAAATCCGGCAATATCCGGAACTCTCGCAGACGACTGTCACGATCACGACCGCCTACCCGGGCGCCAATGCGGACTTGATCAAGGGCTTCATTACGACGCCCATCGAGCAGGCCGTGGCCTCGACCGAGGGCATCGACACGCTGGTGTCGACCTCGCAGCAGAATATCTCCACCATCACGCTGAATCTGCGCCTGAACGCCAATCCGGACCGCGCGGTGACGGACGTTCTGTCGAAGATCAACCAGGTGAAGGGCCAGCTGCCAAAAGAGGCGCAGGACCCCATCGTGGTGAAGCAGACGGGGCAGGGCTATGCGCTCATGTACCTGTCGTTCAATTCAAAGGTGCTGACACCTTCGCAGATCACCGACTACATGACGCGTGTTGTCCAGCCGCGCCTGCAGACACTGGACGGGGTTGGCAACGCG
>CAIZGQ010000069.1 GCA_903932565.1 uncultured Hyphomicrobiales bacterium | reverse complement strand
CCGCTAATCAAAGAGCGATGAGATTGCCTGATCGACCACAACCTCGATCAAGGATGGCCCATTGGATGCGAAGGAATTTGTGAGTGCCGCATCGAGACCATCGGCCTGGTCGACCTTTTGGCCGGGGCAGCCCATGCCCTTCGCAAGGGACACAAAGTCGAGACCTGGAAGATCGATGCCGGGCGGCTTCTTGGCCTGCATGATCTGGCTGAAGGCGCGCATCGCGCCATAGCCCGAATTGTTCATGATGAGGAACGTAATGGGAAGGCGGTGCTGCACAGCCGTCCAGATCGCCTGGATTGAATACATCGCCGAGCCATCGCCGATGAGGCACACGATGCGCTGGCCTGGGCGTGCCAAGGCCACGCCGATGGAGGCCGGCAGGCTGTAGCCAAGCCCGCCACTGGCCATCGTGTAGAAGCTGTCCGCACCTGGTCGGTGCAGAAACTTCTGAATGGCAATGCGATGCGAGGGCGCTTCTTCCACCACAATCGAATTCGCTGGCATCAGCGCCTGCAGCCGCGTCAGCGCGAAGCTTGGCGCAATGGGGTGACCCGCAACCGGTTGCGTCGGCTGCTTGCGCGGCGCTGGTGCGGTGCGCTTGGTGTCTGCTGGCAGCGCGTCTAGAAGCATCGTCAGCGAGATCGGCATTGTGCCGATGATGCTTTCGCCAACCGCTGCGGACGCAGCCTCAGCGGGGTCATCCGTGATCTGCCAGATTGTCGTGTCGCTCTCAAACAAATCGCAATGCCCTTCCACGTGGAAGGTAAAAACCGGCGCTCCCACGACGAGCACCAGGTCAGCATCTTTCAAAGACGCGCTGATGGCACCAGGCGACGCCTGCAAAAAGCCAGCGAACAACGGATGCTTTTCAGGAAAACTACAACGGCTCGACATGGGGCTCACCCACACAGCCGCATGGGCCCGCTCGGCCAGCGCCACCATGGCGTCGACAGACTGGGACCGATCCACATCTGGGCCAACCACAAAAATAGGGCGCTCTGCTGCGGCGATTGCAGCACCAAGCTGAGCAATTGCGTCAGCCTGCGGCGCAAACTCAGCATGGACGTGCCGGATAGTGGGGCGCGGCGCGGGCTTTGCCCAATCGTCCGATGGAATGGAAACGAACGTTGGGCCACGGGGATGCTGCATGGCAATGTGAAATGCCCGCGCGATGGCAGCCGGAACATCTTCTGCGCGCGCTGGCTCGACGCTCCATTTGACGTAGGGCTTGGGAAATTCAGCCGCCTCTTCTGCAAATAGAAACGGCCGCAGCGGCAGGATGCTTCGTGCTTGCTGGCCAGCGGTAACAACCATCGGGCTTTTGTTGCGAAACGCCGTGAAGAGATTGCCGAGCGCGTGACCAACACCCGCTGCCGAATGCAGATTGACGAACGCAGCACGCCCTGTGGCCTGCGCATACCCATCCGCCATGCCAACGACAGAGGCTTCCTGCAACCCGAGAACATATTCAATGTCCTCGGGCCACGCGTTCAAAAACGCCAGCTCTGTTGAACCTGGATTTCCAAAGACCCGATCAACACCAAACTCACGAAGAACGGCGAGCGTTGCGTCACGCACGGTGAGGCTGGAAGATGTCATGGGCTATCCGTTCATCGAGCTTGGTCTTAACCGCGTTTTCACGCGTCACGCGTCGTGATAGCACACTCCTTCTGCGGGCTTAAACCATGATGTTGCGGCCTTGATCGATAACGCGGCCGTTACGGCTGCCCTGTCCCCCCGGCCGCACCATAAATGTGGCCGGTCGTGTAACTGGCGTCCTGCGACGCAAGTTGAACGTAAATCGACGCGAGTTCGGCTGGCTGACCGGGCCGACCCAAAGACGTCATACCACCAAAATTCTTCAGTTTGTCCTGCGTCGCGCCGCCACTCACCTGCAGTGCGGTCCAGATCGGCCCAGGTGCCACGCCGTTCACACGGATACCTTTACTGGCGAGTTGCTTGGCCAGCGACTTCACATAGTTCATGGTCGCAGCCTTGGTCTGCGCATAAGCATAAAGATCGGGAGTCGGATCATAAGCTTGTTCGGATGTGGTCGCGATGATGGTTGCGCCCGGTTTCAGATGGGGAAGTGCGGCGCGGATCATGTAAAAAGGCGCATAGATATTGGTCTTCATGGTGGCGTCGAATTCTTCATCCGATACATCTGCAATCGACGCATTGGCCTGCTGGCGAGCAGCATTCATCACAAGGATATCAAGGCCCCCGAGCGCTGCCAGTGCATCCGACACAAGCTTCACACAAAACTCCTTGCTGCGAAGGTCACCGGGAATGGCGACACCTTTTCGCTTTTCCGTCTGAATAAGTTTGATGACCTCGATCGCATCGGGTTCTTCTGTTGGGAAATAATTGATCGCAACGTCAGCGCCTTCCCGCGCGAATGCAATGGCGGCTGCGCGCCCCATGCCGCTGTCGCCGCCGGTGATCAGCGCCTTGCGCCCCAAGAGCCGACCCGAGCCAATGTAGGATGTTTCACCATGGTCCGGCCGCGGATCCATTTTGCAGGCCAGGCCCGGCCACGGTTGCTCCTGACCAGGAAATGGCGGCCTGGGATATTTGGTGTTCGGGTCGGTCATGGGTTGGGGTGTGTTCATGGCACTGCCTGACATTGTTGACACGGGGCGAAAGGCTTTTGGCGAGACGCTTTGCAAGAGAAGCTTGAGAAGCTCATGGTGAACGGGCACCTTTGCAAATCGTTCCGGATTCAAACTCTGGAGGGAATGCCGTGCGAGCTCGAATGTCGAACCGCTCAAGACACATCCCTGATAGATGAGTAGAATCCGAAAGCAATCGGCCGTGTGTTGACCTGACGTTTATGCGACTGGTGGGCCAAACCGGCTCAAAGTGTGCTTGAGTTCGCCAATTGTCATCGTCACAAGTGATCAGACATGAGACTTCATTTTCAAAAAACCAGATCGGCTTTGCGCTGGTCTCTCATTGTATTGTATGGGCTGGCAGGTGTGCTGCACATCACGAGGCCGAATTCATTTGTCGCTATTCTACCATCGGAAATTCCTTTTCCTGAGCTCGTAATCTTGATCACCGGTATCTGCGAAATCGCCGGCGCGATTGGGCTTATCACCAATCAATATCGAAAAGCGGCCGGCATCGCCTTGGCGCTTTATGCGATCGCTGTATTCCCAGCCAACATCAAGCATGCGTTTCAACATGTGCAGGTCGGCAATATTCCTGACAGCTGGTGGTATCATGCGCCGCGGCTTGCCCTTCAACCTGTCTTGGTTTGGGCCGCGTTATTTTGCGTGGAGTTTATCGCGTGGCCCTTCAAACAAGATGAGCCAGAGGCCTAATGATGTCCCGAACCAAGGGAACGGATACGAGCTTCGCGCGTTATGAAGAGTGATAGCGCGGCGGTTCCGCCGCACCAGCGCGACATGTCATCGCCGATCATTTGAAGGGTTGTATATTATGAAAGTCGTCTCAGGCTTAAGGGCCGGTCTAATCGCCATTGCAGCGCTTGTTGGCGCAGTTTCAGTCGCCCATGCTGACAATGGTGCCATCAGCATTCGCATTGTGAAAGCTGGGTTCGTGATCGGCGGATCGGCGGGCGAAGGCGTATTGTCGTTCCATGGTCACAGATATCCGCTGTCGATCGGAGGCTTGAGCTACGGCTTCACGTTTGGCGCATCTGAGACTCGCTTTCGCGGGACTGTCCGCAACATTCGCCGTCCGTCTGACGTTGCGGGTGTCTATGCGCAGGGCGGTGCCGGCGCTGCTGTTGGCCGGGGCGCACAGGCCATCATCCTCACCAACCAGAAGGGCGCTGTTCTTGAGTTGAGCGGCGAGCAGAGCGGGCTGATCGTCAGCCTCGACTTGAGCGGATTGGCCTTGTCACTGAGATAAGCGCGAGGGCAAATATCGTTGCTTCGCCTTCCTGAGCCTTTATCAAATAGATTGACAACCCGGCCCTCGCGCCGGGTTTTTTATTGGCGGCCATCACGCGATCGTTCGCCGCCTCAAGGCGTAAGTGGCGGGCGTGTCTTTCGTTTTCAGCGCCGTCACGGCGCAACAGGGTGAGCCAGTGACGACACATCTTTCCTGGCAGAAGCGTCGATTGCCGGGGTATTCCACGCTTGGTATCTTGGCTACGAATCCGAGTTTGGATTTGACGTTCCGTCCACCGGCCAGACCAGGGCCTCATCCACTTGATATCTTACAAGGTCGGGCTGCCGCACGTGCAAAAATCATCCTCAAGTCTTGTTCTTTACATCCTGGCTTTTGCAAATTTCGTCGTCGGCATGGGCGCCTTTGTCGTTATCGGTGTTTTAACGCCAATCGCATCCGGATTCCAAATCGATAAGGCCGAAGCCAGCTGGGTGCTGACGAGCTATGCGCTTGTCTATGCCTTCACATCACCAATTCTTGTCGCCGTCACGGGAGCGTTTGACCGACGGCGCATTTTGATGAT
>CAIZGQ010000068.1 GCA_903932565.1 uncultured Hyphomicrobiales bacterium | reverse complement strand
GTGGATGTGGAGCAGGCGATCACCCGCATCGGCGCGCGCCGTCGCGATCTTTTTGCGCGGAAAGTTTTCTCCCGCACAGACAGCATTCTGGATCTGGCGCTGTGGATGAACGCGCTGCGCGAAATTCCAGCCGATGCGGCTGCGATTGCCACCATCGCGCGCGACTGGTTTTCAAGTGTGAGCGCTCGGCTCGGTTCGGGATATGCGCTGATTCTGGTGGCACTTCTCACGATCCTCGGCGTGTTTTACCGATATGCTGGAAACGCCGCGCGCCGCCTTCTGTCACGCGAACCTGCAACCGATCAGCCAAGTGATCTTGCCAAAGTGTTGGCGGCGTTTCTTGTGGCGATTGTCACCGCGGCTGTGCCCATCATCTGCGTGAGTGTGCTGTCCGGTGCCCTGCATGTGTTCGGGCTCGTGGCTGAGCGCATTGATCCGGTGCTGTTTGCCTTTGTCGCCGCTGTGACGCGCGTGTCTCTGACGGCGGGACTGGGGCGCGGACTCCTGTCCCCCGATCGCGCCAACTGGCGGCTGCTGGACCTACGGGATGAAACGTGCGGCAAGCTGCTGCGCCTGTCCGTGACGATCGCTTTTATCGTGTCCGCCGGCACATTTCTCGACGCAATTTATGATCTCATCGCGGCGTCCCTGCCGGTTGTGGTGGCGACACGCGGCGTGCTGGCTGGAACCATCGCACTGGCCATGGCGGCTTCCCTGCGCGGCATCATGCCGGAAGCCGATGACAGCGAGGAGTGCCTGGGCCCGCGCATCATGCGTGATCGCGATTGGTTTGGACCCATGCGCGTCGCCGCGTGGGTCGTGATTGCGCTGATCCTTGTCTCCGTGATCGTGGGTTACATCGCCTTTGCGAGTTTCCTCACCAAACAGCTCGTGTGGGTGAGTTTTGTCGGCACGATGCTGTTCTTGCTGCTGCAGCTCAGCGAACATGTCACGTCCGCCAGCCTGCAGCCGCAGTCGATGTTTGGGCGCGGTGTTGTCACCAGCATCGGGTTGCGGCGCGAGGCCATGCAGCAGTTGGCTGCGATTATCTCGGGCGTGTTGCACATCGCGTTTTACGCCATCGCGATCACGCTGATCCTGGCGCCCTGGGGCATCCAGTCCGATGACATGTTGGGCACGCTGCAGGCGGCTTTCTTCGAGTTCAAGGTTGGCGATGTCACAATCTCGCCCTCCAACATCGTTCTCGCGATCATTATGTTCGCGCTGTGCCTTGGGGCCACACGCGGCTTGCAAAGTTGGCTTGATCTACGCTTCCTGCCGCTGACCCAGCTTGATACCGGTCTGCGCAATTCGATCCGCACGTCGCTTGGCTACGTCGGCTTCATTGTGGCTGCTGCCATCGGTCTGGGACAGGTTGGGCTCGATTTCCAGAAGCTCGCGATTGTTGCAGGTGCGTTGTCGGTCGGTATCGGCTTTGGCCTGCAATCCATCGTCGGCAATTTCGTCTCCGGCCTCATCATCTTGTGGGAGCGCGCGATCCGCGTTGGCGACTGGGTTGTGGTGGGCGACGAGCAAGGCCTCGTGCGTCGCATCAATGTTCGCTCGACGGAAATTGAGACGTTTGACCGCGCCACCATGATCGTGCCGAATTCCAATCTCGTCACAGGCACGGTGAAGAATTGGGTGCGCGGCGATCGCACCGGACGCATTCGCATCCCGCTTGCCGTGCCAATGGACATGGATGCGGATCTGGTGCGCACCACGCTGATCGAATGCGCAAAATCGCAAGAAACAGTGCTTCGCATTCCAGCGCCAATTGTGCTGCTGACAGCGATTGGTACGAATGATCTGAAGTTTGAGCTCCTGGTTTATGTGGGCGACGTGGAAACCTCCGCGCGCGCCAAAAGCGAGCTGAATTTCGAAATTCTCCGGCGCTTTGCAGCGGCGAACATCACCATCGCGCAGTCACCGCCGACCGCCATTGTCCACATCAGCGGCGCAGCGGCGCTTGCAGATGAGCTTCCGGTTCACCAACAGCCACCTGCCGAGCAGGTGCGGGTTGTGAAACCCTAACGCAACGTTTGCAGCTTATGGATCGCAATCCCAGAACTTGAAACGGCCCTGATTCGCCGCCAGACAGCACGTGTCATTTCGTGCCTGCAACGACAGATGGTTCCCATGATTCGCACAACGCGCCTTGCCTGTTTCTCCGCACCGCTGCTGGCACTCATTCTTGGCGGATGCGGCGGCAATCTGCCGGGGGTCGCGTCGCCGAGCGATTCCGAGCCGTCGTTCTACAAGCATCTTGATGCGTCATCCGCGCGCGTTGATGCGGCCTCCGCCCGCGACATGATTTCGATTTACCGTCACAACAATGGTGCCCCGCCTGTGACGATTGATCCGGGTTTGCAAAAGGTCGCAGATCGGAGAGCACACGTCTGAACTCCAGTCACTGGTTGTTATCTCGTATGCCGTCTTCTGCTTG
>CAIZGQ010000067.1 GCA_903932565.1 uncultured Hyphomicrobiales bacterium | reverse complement strand
GGCCGAGAGGCTGAAGGCGGCGGTTTGCTAAACCGTTATAGGGTTGTAAAGCCCTATCGAGGGTTCGAATCCCTCCGTCTCCGCCAACCTATAATTCATACAACTGGTTCTCGTTCGCTCCCGTTCGGATGAAGCTGTCGGGACTGAATTGGGGTTTGCTGGGGCCTCGCGTCGACCCGAGTTTTCTGATCCCTTTTCAAATATCCCGGGCGTTGCTGATATTATTCGCGACGGTGTTTCGACGTCTACTGTTGACGGCTGCGCAGGCTGTGTCACCCGGGCACGCGGCCCAGCGCAAACCAAGCCGCTCAATCAGTTGGAATTTTGAAAAGCTTCGATGCGTGAATAATTTGAAACGACATATCCGGTGCAGATTGTCCGAACACCTGCACGGACGCGATATGCTGAGACTTCGCTCCAACCTGTGCCGCAAATGCTTGCCGGAGAAACAGCAACACGTCTGCCTGCAGGCCTTCCGGCAACTGCCCTGTGAGCGTCATGTGGAACCGGAACTCGTCTCGAACATAGGGATACCCATAAGTCTTGAGATAGCCCGTCTGCCGCGCTGTGAGCGGGGCGGCCAGACGGCGGGCGAGCTCCGCCTCGTTCAGCGGGGCGCGGACGGGCTCAAGGGCCGCAACACATTGGGCCTCAAGATTTGATAACTCGCGCGGCACTGCTGTGGGCACCAAAGCAACGAAACCGTTTCGGGCTTCGATCTGCAGGTGAAGATCAAACGGCCGACAGACCGCTGCAGCCTCATCTGCGGCGGCCAAGACATCGCGCTCGCTGACACCGTCCCGCAGCCGAAACGGCGCCCTCAACGTTGCGTGAAATCCGTAACGGCGAGGCTCGGCCGTCAGTGACGCCCATTGCGAGGGCTCGATGTTTGTTGGACATAGTTGCGCGCACGTTGCACCAGCATGCGCATCATAGCCCAAAACTGAAGACCCAAATCGATGAAGGTCTTCGTGCGCGTCAGGGGCGTAATAAATTGCGTAGCGCGTCGTGCTCATCCACCAAACTTTTCCAGAAATGCCTCGATTGGCAAGGTCCGAAAGTCGGGCAATGCGGTTTTCAATCGTGCATGGTCCCAATCCCACCAACACAATGCCTGCAAGCGATCGGCAATTTCAATGGGAAAGCGCAGGCGGATAGGTTTCGCTGGAACGCCCGCAACAATGGTGTAGGGCGCCACATCGTGAGTGACCACTGCGCCAGCCGCAACAACAGCGCCTGTGCCTATGGTACGCCCGGGAAGAATGATGGCACCATGGCCGATCCAGACGTCATGCCCGATCAAAACGGGATGTGCCTTGCGCCACTCAAAGAACGCCTGGTCATCTTCAACATCTTCAAAGTACCAGGATGAGCGATAGGTAAAATGCGATTGCGATGCCCGCTCCATCGGGTGGTTGCCAGGATTGATCCGCGTGTGGGCGGCAATCGAGCAGAACTTCCCGATCGTCGTGTGAATGATGTCAGCATCGTTCACGGCATAGGAATAGTCGCCCAGCACAGATTGAACAAAAGATGTCCGCGCGCCGATCTCGGTGAAGCGTCCGAGGTGGCTATCGCGCACATTCGCGCTGGGATCAATTCGGGGTTCGGCGGTCAAAATCAACGACATCGTTTGATCTTGCATGCGTGCGTGACAGACGCGTGACGAAAGCACGAGCTGCGCAGCAATCCCTCGTTGCTGCGGGTGTCATGAAACATTTGCGTGGGGACATTACTCACAGGCTGAGAATGCCCGGAGGCCCCATGCTTGTTCTGGAAGGCGTATCGCGTCGCTTTGGCAACAATCTCGCCGTCAATGATATCAATCTGCAGATTGCACCTGGCAGCTTTATTGGAATTATCGGTCGCTCAGGCGCGGGGAAATCCACGCTCTTGCGCATGATCAATCGTCTGCAGGAGCCATCGTCCGGCAAAATCCTGTTCAACCAGCGCGACATCACGGCCCTGACTGGATCCGACTTGCGGGCCTGGCGGGCCAGCTGCGCGATGATTTTCCAACAGTTCAACCTCGTTGGTCGGCTCGACGTCCTCACCAATGTGCTGACGGGCCGGATGGCACATACCAGCATGGCACGCTCGCTTTTCAAGATCTGGAGCCAAGAGGATCGCGCCATTGCCATGTCCGCTCTGGATCAGTTCGACATTGCGTCGCTTGCGGCAAAGAGGGTCGAACATCTCTCCGGCGGGCAACAGCAGCGCGTTGCCATCTGCCGCGCCCTCGTGCAGGAGCCGGATATCATTTTGGCCGATGAGCCCATCGCATCGCTGGATCCGCGCAATACCAAGATTGTCATGGATGCACTCCAGCGCATCAACAAACACTTTGGTATCAGCGTCATCTGCAATCTGCATTCCCTCGATCTGGCCCGCGATTATTGTGATCGCCTGATTGGCATGGCTGATGGGCGCGTTGTTTTTGACGGCGTTCCCGCCGCGCTGACAGAGTCGGTTGCGCGCGAACTTTACGGCATAGAGGCCGGCGAGGTCATGGACCAGGCAGCCGTCCCAGCCTCCGCCGCGCCACAATCAGCGCCCGTTGCCGCCTAGCCAACTTTTGCCTGCAACGCGTTTCCAGATGCATCCATCACGCATTTCACGCATTCAAACGAACTGCCTTCAAGGAGACGAACATGCTCACACGTCGCAATATGATGACTGCCACTGCTGCACTCGGCCTGACAGCCAGCACATCGTTCGCCCGCGCGGCCACGGACTGGAAAGCCCAGTATCCCGAAATCACATTTGCCATTATCCCGGCCGAGAATGCGTCTGGCGTCACGGAACGCTGGGGGCCTTTCATGAATTATCTGTCGCGAGAACTTGGCGTTAAGGCCACGCTGCGCATCGCCAACGATTACGCTGCCGTGATCGAAGGCCAGCGCGCGGGCAACGTGCATATTGCATCATATGGACCAGCATCTTTCGCGCGCGCACTGCTGACTGGCGTGAAGACAACTGCTTTCGCCATCGATGTCAATTCCGATGGCACCAAGGGCTATTACTCGGTGTTCTATGTCGCCGACAAAAGCCCTTACAAAACCATTCAGGATTTGAAGGGCAAGAACATTGGCTTTGTGGACCCGAACTCGACGTCGGGGTACAACATGCCGCTGTTCACGCTCGACAAAATGGGCATTGATCCCGATACGTTCTTTGGCAAGTCCATCCTGACGGGCAGTCACGAGAACGCCGTGCTGGCCTTGTCGCAGGGCACGGTCGATGTGTGCGCCAATCTCTGGAATAACGAGAACGACAATCAGGTCATTCGCATGATCGCCAAGGGCATGCTGAAAAATGCCGATGGCACGGCCATGAAGAAGGAAGACTTCCGCGTCATCTTGAAGTCAGACCTTATCATCAACTCACCCCTCGCCTATCTCGACACATTGCCCGATGACATGAAGTCCGCCATCCGTCAGGCTTTTCTCGACGCTGGCACCAAGGACAGGGCGGCGTTCGAACGCTTGTCGGATGGCAAGAACAAGCCATGGCAGACGGTCGCCAACGCGGACTATGACGACACGATCAAGCTGATCAAATTCGTTGACGCCCTGCGCAAGAAGAAAGCCTGATCAGGCCACTCGTTTCTCTGGATCCGGCGTAATGCCGGGTCCAGCTCACAGGACTTGATCGGTGACTCTCGCGACGCAACGTTTACCCGATCGCCAACTCCAGACGCTCGAAGACGCCTATGGGCGCGCGCGGGCACACGCCCGGCTCACGTTGCTCAGTGGGCTTCTTGTGCTCGCAATTTGCCTCGGGCTCGCGGCTGTGGCGACGGATATCAGGCCAGGCGTGTTCGCATCCAGGCTTGGAACATTCACGAGCTATTTCGACCGCATCTTAATGCTGG
>CAIZGQ010000066.1 GCA_903932565.1 uncultured Hyphomicrobiales bacterium | reverse complement strand
GGCGCTGATATCTATTGCGATCGCACCGGTATTCACGCGCGCTCCATTGTTGACTGCGCGAAAATTCTCGATGCCTTGAAGGACGACGTGGAAGGCTATTACGATCCGCGTGATGTCTACACGAGTGTGCCGCGCAGTTCTGTTCTGAGCTCCGGCTACGCCGTGCACGTGCATGAAACGGGAGCTCCCGGCGCGCTGAATGGCATGCGCATCGGTGTCATCCGTGAATCGATGTTTCATATTGCTGGCGCCAAATCGGAGCAGCCGATTGTTTCCGCCGCAGACCGCGAAATCAAATCGATCCTGGGCGAGAGGCTCGGCGCGCATTTGTTCGAATCGGGTCATCCTTTGTGGACGCCGGACCCTGCCATGGAAAAGATGAAGACGGACTTTTGCGTTGCACTCGCACGCCTCGTCCCTGTCTTCATGCCGGATTTGATGTTTCGCCTTGGTGCAGATGGCAAGCCACTTTTTAAAGAATTTGAAGCCGCAATCCAACCAACAGAGTTCTGGCCAGGCAAGGTCTTCGGCTCCGGCAAGATGACGCCGATTGATTATATGGTGGCCATGGCCGACGGCACTATTCCGGCGCCTATCAATCTTGATCTTGCGACCATTCAGCAGCAGGAATTGAGCAATACGTTCCGCTTCCACATTCCGCAATATTTGACGCGTCGCGCTGCCGATTGGAAGAAGCTCGGCTTTGTTGAAACGCTGATCGATTTTGTCGAGCTGAACAAGCGCTCTAAATTCTGGGGCGATGACCAGCGCTCAGCCTTCAAGAACTGGGAAGAGATCGCTGATCCGCGCAATGCTCTTGATGGTCGCCAGGGCGTGAACGAGCGCCTCATGCTGCGCGAAATGCTACGACGTGCTGACATGATCGTGTTGCTCGAAAACAAGCTCGATGCCTTTGTGCGTGTGCATTCGCCCTTCCCGCCGGGCAAGATTGGTCATGCATGGCAGCCAGGCCTCCCGGGAAATCTTGCGTGGGAATCGTTCAATGGTCCCAATGCCGGCTTGTCAGAAGTTCTTATTCCAGCTGGGTATGTGCAGGATGTTTACGATCCTGTCTTCAAGCTCAGCGCCGATGGAACGCGTTATATCTCGGTTCCCTCTGACGTGCCGACGCCGGTTCCTACCCCAGGCATGCCGTTCTCGCTCGTGTTCCGCGCTGAGCCTGGGCGCGAGGACGTCATCTTGAAGATTGCCTCGTCCTATGAAGCGGCAACACAGCGCCGGGTTTCGCCGCCATCGTTTGGCCCCTTGCCAATGGATTGAGATGTGGCCTCAGACTTGCTGGTTTCAAACCTAGAGATCTCGTGTCTGATGGAGGGTGGAAACCAGCATGTTTGAGATCCACCAACCCGGCGCGAACATTGTCGTCCGCGATGTTCTGCTGTTGGATCGAGACAGCGCGGGACGCCCCGTGCAGACAGATGTCTACGTGATCCATGGCCGCTTTGCTGATGCTGCGGCGTTTCAGGCAGCGTCAAAAGCTGGCGTTGTCTTTGAGACCATCAGCGGGTGCGATTGTCTGCTTGTTCCCGGCCTCATCAACGCGCACACCCATTCCCCACTCAACATTTTGAAGGGGACCGGCGACCGCCTCAGCCACCCGGCGTTCATGTGGCTCAACCAGGCGGATACGATGCGGCGGACGCCGGATGAAATCCGACTTTCCGTTTTGCTTGGCTGCATCGAACATCTTCGAAACGGGACGACCGCTGTTATTGATCATTTCCCGGAGCAGGGCTTTGACATGACAGATGTTGATGCTGTCGTTGATGCGTATCGCATCTCCGGCATGCGCGCACTGGTGGCGCTGCGGATTTTTGACAAGCCCTATGACGACATCGCGCCGCCCGATGATATCCGGGGCGATCTCGAAGATCTAAATCCGCTCCAACCGCGGCCTCTGGGTGAAAGCATTGCGTTGGTGACGGCGTCGCTCGCGCGGCATGACGGGGCCGCGAACGGGCGTGTGACCATTGCGCCTGCGCCATCAAACCCGATGCGTTGCAGCGATGAACTCCTGGAGCATGTCGTAGCGATTGCGGACCAGCATAAATGCCCGATTCATATGCACCTTCTCGAAACGCAAGCGCAGCATCACATCGCATTGGCGCGATATGGCTGTACGATGGTACAGCACTTGGACAAGCTCAAGCTTCTCACGCCGCGTG
>CAIZGQ010000065.1 GCA_903932565.1 uncultured Hyphomicrobiales bacterium | reverse complement strand
TTCCGAAATCGCGTTGCGGCCCCACAACCTCCTCAAGCAAATGGGCCACCGACATTTCATCCAAGAGTGAGGGCTCTTCCGTCCCCAGCGAAGCGATCTTGGACAGAATTGTGCGGCAACGCTGTGCCTCCTGCGACAACAGTTCAATATCGTCCCGGATTTCGCCTGATTCTGGGTCAATCCGCAGAAGCTCCTTCAGAACGAGCGTGATTGTCGCCAACGGGGTCCCGAGCTCATGGGCGGCGGCAGCGGCGAGCCCGTCCAATTGTGTGAGATGCTGCTCGCGCGCCAGCACAAGCTCGGCAGCTGTAAGCGCCTCGGATAGCTCACGGGCCTCATTGGCAACCCTTGAAGCGTAGGTCCCAATAAATGCAGCGCCGAGCACGAGCGCGCTCCAGATGCCCCCGACATACAAGAACGGCAGCTCAAGCTTCTGCCCTCGATACCAGGGCAGAGGCATATGCTCGACACTCAGAAAGGTCGCGGCAAGAACCATGCAGCCAGCCAGCCACGCGGTCTTCTGGCCGGGCAACGACACGGCCGAGATCATGACCGGCGCGAGAAAGAGGACCGCGAACGGATTTTCGAGGCCGCCGGTCAAAAACAAAAGCAGTGAGAGCTGCAGGACGTCATAGGTGAGAAGCAGAAACGCGGGGCCGTCACCAAGGCGATGACTAACGGGAAACCTGAGCCTGAGGCCGATGTTCAGCCAGGCCGAACACGCAATGGTAAAAAAGGCAGCCCAAATGGGCAGTGGAAAATCGAGGACCACGAAGGTAACCAGAACCGCAGAGGATTGGCCGAAAACAGCCAACCAGCGCAGGCGGACCAGGGTATCGACGCGCAGATTGCGCGCGCGACGCTCCGGCCGGATACGAAGCACATCACTCACCAAAACGATTGACCCCTCGACGCGACAAGTTGCGTGTGTCTTTCAACACCTAAACGTCGAAGATGCCGCAAAATCATCGACACGAAAAACAACATTGATACGAACCGTCTATTATACCGGATGATGCGCTGGGTGCGCGATCCTGCCAGAGGCAAGTCAGAACGATGCATGACGATTTACCTGCGATTGAGGCCGTGCATTTAACCAAAGTGTACAAAGGGGCGCCGGCTGTTGATGATCTCACAGTCAGGGTCTCGCGTGGGTCCATTACTGCTTTGCTGGGCGGCAACGGCGCGGGAAAAACAACGACCATCGGCATGATCCTTGGGTTGATCAAACCGACATCCGGACAAATCCTTGTTCATGGGATTGATATGGATCTCAATCCGCAGCAGGCGCGGTCAAAAATTAACTTCGAAAGTCCCTACATGGAAATGCCGCACCGCTTGACGGTTCGGGAAAACCTTCGTGTTTTTGGATTGCTTTACGGGGTCGCACGCATCGGCGAAAAAATTGAACATCTCGCGGAATCGTTTGCGCTCACGAGCTTCCTGGACCGCAAGGCAGGCCAGTTGTCCGCCGGTCAGAAAACCCGTGTTGCTCTCGCAAAAGCGCTGATCAACTCTCCCGATCTCCTGTTGCTCGACGAACCAACCGCATCGCTTGATCCCGACACAGCAGACTGGGTTCGCACATCCCTGCAGGCGTATCGAAAAGACAAAGGCGCAACGATCTTGCTGGCTTCGCACAATATGGCAGAGGTGGAACGCCTCTGTGATCGCGTCATCATTCTGCAGCGCGGTAAAATTGCTGCTGATGACACACCACGCAATATGATTGAATCGCGCGGGCGCACCAATCTTGAAGATGTCTTTCTGGATATTGTGCGTGGCCGCTCGTCCGACGAGCAAGTCATATGACAAAATTTTCAAAGTTGTCGCTACAAGCGTCGCTCGGACGGATTTACGCAATGGTGCTTCGCTATTGTTACCTCTTGCGCTCGTCATGGCCTCGCGTGTTTGAGCTGATTTACTGGCCGCTTGTGCAAATGGTGACGTGGGGATTCTTACAATCCTATTTGACGCCACATGGGCGACCGGAAAGTCTCTCTTCCAGCGCCGCCCTTGCTGGCGGCATTTTGATCGGCTCCATGCTTCTTTGGGACGTCTTGATGCGCGGCCAGCTTGGGTTCTCGATCGGGTTTCTGGAAGAAATGTGGTCGCGAAATATCGGCAACCTTTTCATGAGCCCGCTCCGGCCCTTTGAATTCGTCATATCATTGATGGTCATGAGCCTTATCCGGCTAGCCATCAGCTTGGTCCCCGTGACGCTGTTTGCATTTCTATTCTTTGGCTACAACCTGTGGGAGTTGGGCCTGGGCGTCGCTCTGTTCATCGCCAGCCTCATGCTGACCGCCTGGGCCATCGGCCTCATCGTTTGCGGCATTGTTTTACGACACGGCATGGGCGCTGAAGGGCTCATATGGGGCATCGTCTTTGTGATGATGCCACTTTGTTGCGTCTATTATCCGGTGAGCGTCTTACCGGCACCGTTGCAGGTTTTGTCGTGGGCTTTGCCTCCAACCTATGTCTTTGAGGGCCTGAGAGACATCACGACCGCGCATGTTCTGCGCTGGGATCTGATGGCAGCGTCATTTTGCATCAATATTCTGATGCTTGGCTTGGCTGCCGTGACGTTCCTGCTGTTGGTTGAGTCGTCCCGCAAAGCTGGAACGCTTATGCAAATGGGCGAGTAGGAATTTATTTCCCATATTGCCGATCATTCATAAGGATCATTCGCCAAAAGGTCGGTTAGGTAACTTTGCGATGGTGAGCTAATGTTGCCCTAACCAAACGGGGTCAGATCCCAGCCAATCGAGTCGCGCCATGAATCGATATTCCTACCAAATGTATGAAATGGCCCATTTCGCCCTGACGCCCGCGCGCGTCATGTCTGATGCTGCAAAGCTGCTCTATCAGAACCCGGGAAATCCGTTCACACATACCAGTATCGGCCGGAACATCGCGGCAGGCGCAGAATTGTTTGAACGCGTCACACGACGCTACGGCAAACCGGGATTTGGGCTTGAAAGCACGATGATCGCTGGCGAGCGTGTTGCGATCGAGGAGCGGATCATCTGGGAAAAGCCCTTTTGTCGCCTTGTGCATTTTGAACGCGTGGGCGCAAAAAAGGCGGCCGAGCAACCGTCCTTGCTGATCGTTGCGCCAATGTCGGGCCATTACGCGACATTGCTCCGGGGAACAGTTGAGGCGTTCCTTCCGCACTTCAACGTCTTCATCACCGACTGGATCGACGCGCGTATGGTCCCCCTCGCGATCGGCCGGTTCGACCTCGACGATTACATCGATTACCTCGTCGAAATGTCCCAGCTCTTGTCTGCGGACCTTGGCGGCGCGGGCCTTCATACACTTGGTGTTTGCCAGCCATCCGTGCCTCTGATCGCGGCCGTGGCCCTGATGGAGGCGCACGGTGATACGGCTGCGCCTGCCTCCATGACGCTGATGGGTGGCCCGATTGATACACGTCGAAGTCCAACAGCCGTCAATTGCCTGGCGCAGGAGCGCGGGACCGAATGGTTCCGTCAGCACTGCCTGACCACGGTGCCGTTTCCATATCCCGGCGCAGGACGCAGTGTTTATCCGGGCTTCATGCAACTATCGGGGTTCATGGCTATGAATCTCGACCGCCACGTGAATGCGCACCTCGACATGTTCCGACATCTGGTGAAGGGCGACGGTGACTCAGCCGAGAAGCACCGCGAGTTCTACGATGAATACATGGCGGTCATGGACCTCTCTGCGGACTACTACATGCAGACGATCGAAGCGGTTTTTGTCACGCACAGCCTGCCCAAGGGGGACATGAAGCATCGCGATACCCTGATTGATCTGAAGGCCATCAAGACATGCGGCCTGATGACCGTCGAAGGGGAAAAAGACGATATTTCCGGGGTAGGGCAGACCTATGCAGCTCAGGACCTCTGCTCGAATATTCCCGAGCACCGAAAAGTCCACTACCTGCAAAACGGGGTTGGTCACTACGGCGTGTTCAACGGCTCGCGCTACCGCTCCGAAATTGCGCCGCGCATCTGCGATTTCATCTGGAATCTTGAGAACGAGGCCAAAAAAGCCTCACCGAAGCGGGCCAAGGC
>CAIZGQ010000064.1 GCA_903932565.1 uncultured Hyphomicrobiales bacterium | reverse complement strand
CTGACGCCGGCTGAACGCAAGCTGCTCAAACGATGACGGTGGTGGTGGGGCCACCCTTTTGGCGCTTGAACGAGGAGCACCGAACGCAGCGGAATCGTTTGAAAGGTCAGCTAGGTGAGTGCGCGGCAGAGCCAAATCCGGTGCTGGTTGAGAGACAATATGGGCATGGCCGCCAGCTACCTTCCGTATCTCCCCGAACAGTCCTTTTTGCTGCCTCCTTCTCTGGAAGAGTGGTTGCCTGAAGGCCACCTTGCCTACTTCATCAGCGAAACCGTCGATGCCCTGGACCTGAGTGCGTTCCATATGCGCTACGCCGGCGGCGGGCCGCGCAATCAGCCGTTTCATCCGGCGATGATGGTGAAGTTACTGATCTACGGCTACTCCACTGGCGTGTTCTCCTCGCGCAAGCTGGCGAGGAAGCTTCATGAGGATGTGGCCTTCCGCGTACTGGCTGCTGGCAACTTTCCGGCACACCGCACGCTGAGCGATTTCCGCGCCCTGCATCTGGCCGAACTCGCGGCGCTGTTTGTGCAGGTGGTCAAGATGGCGCGCGAATGCGGCCTGGTGAAGCTCGGCACCATTGCGGTGGACGGCACCAAGATGAAAGCCAGCGCGAGCCGCCACAAGGCAATGACCTACAAGCGGATGAAACAGGCCGAGGCGGAACTGCAATCGGAGATCAAGGTACTGCTCAATCGCGCCAAGGCGGCTGACGATCTGGAGCGCAACGAACCCGAGCTTGACATCCCGGCCGAGATTACGCGACGCGAGAAGCGGCTTGCGGTGATCCAGGCAGCAAAGGCTCGGCTGGAGGAACGGCAGCGCGAAGCCGATGCTGCCAAGGGCCGCAGCAAGGATGACGATCGGCGCCCGCGCAACCCGGACGGATCTGACAAGGGGGGCGGTTCGTACAAGCGCGACTTCGGTGTGCCGGATGCCCAGAATCAGGGAAGCTTTACCGACCCGGATAGCCGGATCATGAAGCATTCGGGTGGCAACTTCGAGCAGAGCTACAACGGATACACTGCCGTCGATGCCGAGCACCAGATCATCGTCGCGGCGGAATTGACCAACTGCGCTGCCGACAGCCGAGCGCTGCCAAGCTTGATTGCTGCCGTGAAAGACAACCTGGGCGAGCTGCCGGCACAAACGCTGGCAGACGCCGGTTTCCGCAGCGAAGCGGTGCTGGCCAAGGTGGCCGAGCATCACGGCGACGTGCTGGTCGCGTTGGGCCGCGAAGGCCGTGACGACGCGAAGATCAACGCCGCGAGGTACCCCCACACGGCCGCGATGGCGAGCAAGCTGAAAACCGTGAAGGGCGACGCCGCCTACCGGCGACGTAAAGCCATCGTGGAACCGCCGAATGCGTGGATCAAGGCGGTGATGGGATTCCGGAAGTTCAGCGTTCGTGGCACCGAGAAGGTGGCCGCAGAGTGGAAACTCGTCTGCATGGCGCTGAACCTGAGGCGGATGGCATACCTGTAGTGGAAAACGGGGCAAGAGGGGGCGAATTGCGCTCGGAAACGACGCAGGCGACGCGAACTTGGCAGTTCGTCCTTGCTGATGAATCCGGAAATCGAGATCGCCGAACGCTGCAGCCGCCATCACCCCTCACTGAAAATCTGTTTGCGTGGCTCTGCCGCGCGGACACCTAGGCAATGCGCTGAATGAAGTGACGGCGGCTGCGAGACATAAAGTCCCTTGGCTGCTGTGGTGGTTGCACCATCAGT
>CAIZGQ010000063.1 GCA_903932565.1 uncultured Hyphomicrobiales bacterium | reverse complement strand
GGCGTCCATGACGTCCAGAAAACGCGCCGGTGTCATATCGCCGATTTTTGAAACGTCATTTTTGCCGGATGCGACAACGAGAATGTCGACGCGGCCGAAACGCTTGACAGCGGCTGCGACAATGCCGGCACAATTGTCCTCGCTGCTGGGGCGCGTGTTGATCTGCTCAACCTGCGCGCCAAGTGCTTCGCACTCACCAGCAATGCTGGCGAGTTCGCTCTTCTTGCCAGCACTGAGCACGAGATTGCAGCCCGCACCCGCCAGAATTTGTGCCGCGAGCGCGCCAAAAGCACCGGAAGCTCCGGTGATGATGGCGACCTTGCCCTTCACATCAAACAGCGAGTGGGGGTTCTTGAGAAAATCCGCGCTCATGGTTTCACCCCCGGCGGATAGGGAATGACCACCATCATCGTGCAATTGTGATTGCTTCGATTGATGATCTCACGGACTTCGCCACCCGGGATCGTGCAGGAATCGAAGCGCTTCAACACGGTTTCCGTGCCGTTAATCATCACGGTCATCTCGCCATCAATGACGATGTAGACCTTCTCGAACGGCGTCGAATCCGGTCCGGCACCGCCGCCTGGCAGGAATTGCGACAGGCCAACCCATTGGTTGGTCGGCCCGCCGGGCTCAAAGCCCTGCAGCCGCAAGCCGACAACGCCCCGATGGTTGGGGGCGTCATAGGGCTTGGCATCGGAGAAGCGCTTCAGATGCATCAGAACGTCTCCCCTTTGTCGATGCGGAAGTTCTGCGATTTGTCGACCATCGCCACGAGGCGGATGATGCAGCCATCGCCGCGATCCCAGTTCCACGGGAAGAAGGCAAAGGTCACGCGCTTGCCGGTGACTGCGTCCAGATCGCCGCCGACATTCTCAATGCCTAGAATGCCGTTGGTGAACAGGATGCGATGCACGGGTTCCCACTCGGGATGGGCTTCCTTCCAGTCAATGCCACCCGACCATTGCTTGAACTCTTCCGCCAGATGGGGATGCAGCGGGCCGTTGCGATGCGGGCCGATGGCGGTGGCAAGCGGATGATCATTGGCCTGCGTGTCGTGGCCGACAACCTTGACCTTTTTCTCAACGAACCAGTGACCGGCTGATTTCACAAAGCCCGGGCATTTGCAGAAGTAATCTTCAGAATCTTCATACTGGTGATGCCAGCCGGTGTTGACGATCACCACGTCGCCGGGGCGCACGATCTTGCCGGCTGCCTTTTCGAGATCATCATAGGTGATCGGCTCCCACATCTTCTTGGGCATGTCGATCACGATGCCGGTTCCAAAGAACTGCGGCAGTGGCACTTCGTCGATAAACGGCGTGCCTTGCACAACGTGGGCGGGCGCATCAATGTGTGTTGTGTTGTGCATCGACGTCGTGATGCGCTGGGACAGCACGCCGGACTTCGCCATGTAATGAATGCGCTCGATCTTCACGTCTTCGAAATAGGGCCAGTTTGGCGACTGGTATCCGAAGCGATGCGAGAGATTGTAAAACTCGAGACCCATCGGGTTGTCGAGATTGCTTCCGGAAAACGTCACACCACGAATCGTGACAGCCACAGCATCCTCCCTGAAATTCTTGTCCGACGCGAGTTTGTCCCGCATCCCGGTTCAACTGTATTGCACAGTGGTGAAGGTGGCAAGCCGCTCTGTGAAGCCTGCTGACGCTGGCTGCGGCCGCTGAGTCAGGCCCACGGAGCCTGATGTTTGGAGCCTCGCGGTGGCTGGTCCAAATCTGCGTCAGTGCGGTTCGCGTGGAAAGCGAAATCTCGTGGGGGTAAGCGACCCCACGCGCCAGGCCGTCGCTTCCGGGTCAAAGGATCGAAGGCTAAGGTCAAGCTGTGTCTGGGAAAATCCCTCCCCCAACCCAGGCCACCGCCGCTCCGACTCCCGAACGATCGGAGCGGCGGCTTTGTCCGCATGGACCCGCCCTCTTTCCCCCGAGGGGGCGGGTTCTTTGACTCAAAGCCGCATGGCGTGCGGTCGATATGAGCGAGATGCGATGAAAACACCGGTTTTCGTTGACTTCGCGGGTCTCTCCTCCTAACAAACCCTCACTCACGGCCAGTCCTGGTCCTCAGTCACGCCCACCCGCCCGAGAGGCAGGGGGTCAACGTCCGACGGCGCGATGCGCTCTCGGGCGCGCTTGGCTTTGGGCATCCGGCAGTCCTTGGACAGATGGAAGTCTTTGGACAGCTGGCGGTCGTGGAGCAAAAGGAAGTCTGGATGTTCGAAGGCCTCAGTCAAAAGCTTTCAGCCGTTCTCGATGGGCTCACCCGTCGCGGTTCGCTGAGCGAAGATGACGTCAATGCCGCGCTGCGCGAAGTGCGCCGGGCGTTGCTGGAGGCTGACGTCGCGCTGGACGTGGTTCGGTCCTTCACGGACAAGGTTCGCACGCGCGCGGTCGGCGCCAATGTCATCAAGTCTGTCACGCCAGGGCAGATGGTCATCAAGATCGTCAATGACGTTCTGGTGGAAACGCTCGGCTCAGACGCAGACCCCATCAATCTGGATGCAGCCGCGCCCGTCGCCATCATGATGGTTGGTCTGCAGGGTGCTGGTAAGACAACCACGACTGCCAAGATTGCCAAGCGGCTCAGCGAGCGTTTCAAGCGCCGCGTGCTGATGGCCTCGCTGGACGTAAAGCGTCCAGCCGCACAAGAACAGCTCGCGGTGCTCGGCCGTCAGGTCGGAATTGATACGCTGCCGATCATCGCTGGCCAGACACCCGTGCAGATCGCGCGCCGCGCGGAGGAAGCTGCCCGCCTGCAGGGCTATGACGTCGTCATGTTCGACACCGCTGGCCGCACCAGCATCGACGAACCGTTGATGATCGAGATGGCGGAGATCAAGGCGGCAGCGCGCCCGCATGAAATTCTGCTCGTCGCGGATAGCCTCACCGGCCAGGACGCCGTCAATCTGGCGCGCAATTTTGACGAGCGCGTCGGGATTACCGGCATCGTGCTGACCCGCACCGATGGCGATGGCCGTGGTGGTGCGGCACTCTCCATGCGCGCGGTGACCGGCAAGCCCATCAAGCTTCTGGGCACTGGCGAAAAGGTTGACGATCTCGAAGATTTTCATCCAGCCCGCATTGCCAATCGCATTCTGGGCATGGGCGACATTCTTTCGCTTGTCGAGAAGGCCGCGCAGACGATCGACGCTGAAAAAGCACAGGCGATCGCCGAGAAGATGCGCAAGGGCAAGTTTGACCTTGATGATCTCGCAGATCAGCTGGCGCAAGTTGAAAAAATCGGCGGTGTGAGCGGCATTCTTGGCATGTTGCCGGGTGTCGCCAAGATGAAGCAGCAGGTCGCGGCCGCCAATCTCGACCCGAAACTTATTCAGCGTCAGCGCGCCATAATTCTGTCGATGACGCGCCAGGAACGCCGCAATCCAGATCTGCTCAAGGCCTCGCGCAAGAAGCGCATTGCGGCAGGCTCCGGCACAAAGGTGGAAGAGGTCAATCGCCT
>CAIZGQ010000062.1 GCA_903932565.1 uncultured Hyphomicrobiales bacterium | reverse complement strand
GGTCTGTTGAATGGCGAGCTGCGACGCGTCCGCCGCCAGGGCTTGGGCCGTTTGCGCCTTTGGTTTTGAGGGCGTCGGCATTTTTGCACTGTATTACTTCGGACACGATCCGGTGATGTTCGTCATATTGTCCGGCATGATCTTCTTTGCATGGGGTGAGATTTATTCGCTGTTTCCCTCAACCTGCACAGATACGTTCGGCACCAAATATGCGGCGACAAATGCTGGACTTCTTTATACGGCAAAAGGCACGGCGGCGCTGCTTGTTCCGCTGGCGAGCTGGCTGCAGCAATCGTCGGGAAGCTGGGACGGTGTGTTCATCGCAGCAGGTGTCGCGAACATTCTGGCCTCATTGCTGGCCATCGTGGTGCTGAAGCCCTGGCGCAGCGCGATGATTGCGTCGCTCCGGCGATAGGCGCGCCAAGGCGACACGCGGGTGCCATTGCGTCCGTGCGGGGATGATCTAGGCTAGTGTGGAGCGCGTGCATCAAGACACGCTTTACGACACGCAGCGCAAGCTGACAGGAAACGGAAAGAGTGTGCATGCAGTGGGTGCGCTTTGAATGGAATGGTGCTGTTGGCTTTGGCCTGATGCATGCGGACGAGTCGGTCGAGATCCACGACGGCAATCTGTTTGAGGCCCCGCGCGCGACCGGCCAGCGGGTCGCGCTCTCGGCGGTGAAACTGCTGGCCCCCGTCGTGCCGGGCAAAATCATCGGTTTGTGGAACAATTTTCGTCAGCTTGCTGAAAAGCTTGAGTTGTCAATTCCCTCGACGCCGCTGTGGTTTTTAAAAGCGTCAGGATCGGTTATCGGCCCGGATGACGCGATCCGCGCGCCCCATGCAGACATCGGCCGCATTGCTTATGAGGGCGAACTTGCCATCGTGATCGGCCAGCGCTGCCGCAATCTGTCAGAGGTCGAGGCGGCGCATGCCATCTTTGGCTATACGTGCATCAACGACGTGACCGCGATGGAAGTGCTGAATTCCGATCCGAGCTTTGCGCAATGGGCGCGGGCCAAAAGCTGTGACACGTTTGCGCCATTGGGACCGTGCATCGCGACAGATGTGGATCTGGCGCAGGCACGGGTGCGCACGCTGGTGGGTGGACGCGAGCGGCAGAATTATCCTGTGTCAGATATGATATTTGCGCCGCAGCAGATCGTCAGCCTCTTGTCGCGCGACATCACGCTGGAGCCGGGCGATGTGATCGCCTGCGGCACGTCGATCGGCAGCCTGCCAATGCGCGCGGGCACGAGCGTTGAAATTACCATCGATGGCATTGGCACGCTGCGAAATCAGTTTGAACCGCTGCCCCAAGTGACGGCGAGCGCTGACGGAGCAATGGCATGAAAATCTGTGTTGTGGGGGCGGGGGCAATCGGCGGCCTGCTGGCCGTGCGGCTGCACAAATCCGGCGAGGATGTGTCGCTTGTGGCGCGCGGCGCGCATCTTGCCGCCATCCGCGAAAACGGCTTGTCCCTGACACAGGACGGCGAGACCCATGTGGCGAAGCTGCCCGCTTTTGAGCGCATCGCGGACGCAGGGCCACAGGATCTCATTATCCTTGGC
>CAIZGQ010000061.1 GCA_903932565.1 uncultured Hyphomicrobiales bacterium | reverse complement strand
GGTCTATTTCGGCGCGGGTGCCTATGGCGTCGAAGCGGCCACGCAGAAATATTTTGGCCACAGCGCCCGGCAGGCAACGCTGCCGGAGGCAGCCATGTTGGCGGGTTTGATGAAGGCCCCAACCAAGCTCGCACCCAACCGCAACCTTGAAGGCGCAACCGAGCGGGCGGCACAAGTCATCACAGCCATGGCGCAGGAAGGCCATATCACCGAGACGATGGCGCAGCTCGCTCTCTCCCATTCTGCCAAGCCCGCCCATGACAATGGCGCAGGCTCCATCAATTATGCTGCCGATTATGTGATGGATCTGCTCGACGAAAACGTTGGCGCGATTGATGAGGATATCGTTGTCACCACCACGCTCAGTCATCACCTGCAAGCCACGGCAGAACAGGCCCTGACAGCGGAACTCGACGCCAAAGGCAGCCGCTGGAATGTCTCGCAGGGGGCGGTCGTCACGCTGGGTCCCAATGGCGAGATCAAGGCGCTTGTCGGTGGGCGCAATTATGCCGACAGCCAGTTCAACCGCGTGATCGCGGCCCACCGGCAGCCGGGTTCTTCGTTCAAGCCATTTGTGTATCTGACAGCGCTGGAACGCGGCCTGACGCCGGACACGATCCGCGAGGATGCGCCGATCACCATCAAGGGCTGGTCGCCCGAAAATGCCTCGCGCGACTATCAGGGCCCAGTAACCTTGACCAAAGCGCTCGCCATGTCGCTGAACACGGTCGCGGTGCGGCTGGGCCTGGAAGTTGGTGCCAAAGCAATTGCCAACACGGCCCATCGGCTCGGCATTACCTCAGATCTGCAGGCCAATGCCTCAATCGCCCTTGGGACATCTGAAGTCACGCCGCTGGAAATGGCCAGTGCTTATGTGCCGTTCGCCAACGGTGGCATTGGCGTGCAGCCGCATATCATTCTTCGCGTGCGCACGGCCGATGGCAAACTGCTGTATCAGCGCAAAGGCTCCAGCAATGGCCGGATCATCGAGCCGCAATATGTGGCGATGATGAATGCCATGCTGCAGGAAACGCTGCTGACGGGCACAGCCCGCAAGGCGGAGCTGCCGGGCTGGCAGGCGGCGGGCAAGACCGGCACCTCGCAGGATTATCGCGACGCCTGGTTCATCGGCTTCACCAGCCAGTATGTGACAGCGGTGTGGCTGGGCAACGATGATTCATCGCCCACCAAAAAAGTCTCCGGTGCCAACCTGCCGGTTGAAATCTGGAGCCGCTTCATGAAAGAGGCGCATAAAAACATCCCGCCGCAGGGTCTGCCGTCCGGCGTTTGGCGAACCCCAAGCCCGGCTTTTCCCCCCGCTTCGGTGCCCATGCCTGTGGCATCAGTGCCCAACGGCCTGCCGGAAAGCTTCTCGCCGCTCGAGCCGCGCGGGTTTGAGAGAACTGTCAACAGTCAGGCGCTTCCCGCAGCCCCGGCGGGTGCGCCGCTCCCCTTGTCTGGCGCATCGCTGCAAAACAGCGGCGTCGGTCAGATGCCAGCAGGACCGCCACCACGTCGCCGCGATCCCATTGCCGACCTGCTGCCGCCGGCCTCTATCCCATCGAGTGCAGGGTCGCAGCCGCGCGCGCCGTCGCCACGCCAGTCGCAGCAGCAGCCGAATTTCTTTGAAAAGCTGTTTGGCGGCTGAGATTTGATGGGATCTAACAACACAAAAAAGCCCGCCATACGGCGGGCTTTTTCGATATCTTGTCAGCGCAGCGTTCAGGCGGCAACGGCTTCCGCGGGCAGGGCCTTCTTGGCCTGCTCGACGATGGCCTTGAAGGCTTCCGGCTCGTGGATGGCGAGCTCGGACAAGACCTTGCGATCGACCGTGATGCCAGCCAGGGCCAAACCGTTGATGAAGCGGCTGTAGGTCAGGCCGAGTTCACGCACAGCCGCATTGACGCGCTGGATCCACAACGCACGGAACGTGCGCTTGCGGTTCTTGCGGTCGCGATAGGCATATTGCATCGACTTGTCGACGGCAGCCTTTGCGGTGCGGATGGTATTCTTGCGGCGGCCTCGGAAGCCCTTAGCGGCGTCGAGGACCTTCTTGTGTTTCGCGTGGGACGTAACGCCCCGTTTGACGCGTGCCATGGCAGATCTCCTTGCAGATTTTCGAAATCAGGTAAAACAGACGGGGGTCAAGAATTGGGCAGGAAGTATTTCTTGATGTTGTCGCCGTCGGTCTTGAACAGCACGTTGGTGCCGCGCAGATTTCGGATCTGCTTGTTCGTCCGTTTGATCATGCCGTGGCGTTTGCCAGCCTGGGCATAAACAACCTTGCCAGTACCGGTCACTTTGAAGCGCTTTTTAGCGCCCGACTTCGTCTTCAGCTTGGGCATTTTGCTCTCCATTCGGACGGCAAGCCGCCCTTCCGGGTTATTATTGGCAGACCTCTCGTGAAAAAGGCCTGTTCGCATCTGAATGAGCGAAAAGAACCGCCACGGCAGCCCTACAGCCGGTCGGTTCGAGAGCTGGGCTTATGGCTGATGGGAGGCCCGATGACAAGAGGATGGGTTCTCTTTTGTCAGCAAAACAGGCCGAAATACGACAATCCGATAACAAAAAAGCCGGAGGGGAAGACCCGCCCGGCTTTTGGTCACAACCTGAATTGGACTTGAATCAGCCAGCAACGCCAGCGGACAACTTCAACCAGCGCGCAGCATGCGCTGGCCCACGCCAGTCGCCGGGCGCGCGCGGCGGCGATCATGGGCGGGCTGGTAGGCGATCTGGGCGTGGTGCAAGCAATAGGATTCCCCAACCGGCGACTTCGACCCGCAAAAGCGGAATTCCGGCGTTGTGGGGTCGCCCAGCGGCCAGCGGCACATGGCCTCCTTCAATTCCATGATGGTGACGCGCTCGGACATTGGGATCACGACGTCCTCGATGGGACGAAGATCCGGCGCTTCCATCGTCATGGGTTGGTAGGCGAGAGCTGTCGCGCCCCGCGTCATGGGCTGCGGGCTGCCCCCGGACGTGCGGCCGGTGGTGTTGGTCATCGAGGGCGCCATGGCATGCTGTCCATGCTGGCGCTGCTGCGGCGAGGTCGAGGGCTTGACCCGGGGCCGCGCGGCACTGGCGGACGGCGCTTTGGCGCGGCCGGACATGCCAAGACGATGAACTTTTCCAATCACGGCGTTGCGTGTGATGCCATGGGAAAGTTCCGCAGCAATCTGGCTGGCGCTGAGCCCATCGAGCCAAAGTTTCCGTAGAAGTTCTACGCGCTCATCTGTCCAGGACATGATGTCCTCCTTCGCAACTGGGCTCGAAATCGGAATCAACAACACACCGCTGCACCGGCAATGCCGGCGTCGCCAACTCAGGTACGCTGTCGAAAAAACTGAGGCACGAGATGTCGTGGCCAACAAGAAGGACGCTACACTACCGGTTGAATCTCCCGCAAGAGTCGGCACGACTCACAAGCGTGGACGATTTGCGTTTTCAACAGGCGGTGAGTCTTTTGAGCAACGCCGCAGCATCGGCACTGCCAAAAACACGCACGAACTTGCCTTATTTTGCCCGGGCAGGACCGCTTGCGGCTGCGTCCAAGACCAGCGCTTCAAGTTGGGCCGCAAGCGGCTGCGACCGATGTCCAAGTATGATCAAGTTGCAGGGATTTGACCCCCGGGCGCCGATTTCCTAAATTGCGCAACGAGCCGCCCACGGGGCGGCATTTTGATTTCTGGCAACACGGGACCGTTCGCCCCGTCCTGCAGCCAGCCTGTGGGAGCAGGCCAGCCAGCAGACGGGCGCTGGGCCTGTTGGCAGGGATCATATGACATCTGTCCGGACGAGACGTCTGGCCATTGGCATATCAGGAGTCTTGACGATGACGTCCGCATTGATGCCGACATATGCACGGATCGACCTTGCTTTTGAAAAAGGCGAGGGCGCATGGGTTGAATCCACCGATGGTCGGAAATTTCTCGACTTCGGGGCTGGTATTGCGGTGCTGGCGCTCGGCCACAATCATCCGCACCTCGTCAACACGTTGATCGAGGCGAGCCACAAGGTTTGGCATACGTCCAACCTGTTTCAGATCCCACAGGCCGAGCGGCTGGCACAGCGCCTTGTGGATGCAACCTTCGCCGACGTGGTGTTTTTTACAAATTCCGGCGCAGAAGCAATGGAATGCGCCATCAAGACAGCACGTAAATATCAGTTCGCGAACGGTCATCCCGAGCGGTATCGCATCATTACATTCGAAGGTGCCTTCCATGGCCGCACGCTTGCGACCGTGGCAGCTGGCGGGAACCCCAAATATCTTGAGGGCTTTGGCCCCAAGGTCGACGGATTTGACCAGGTCCCGTTTGCAGATCACGACGCGCTGAAGGCTGCCATCACGCCGCAGACCGCCGCCATTCTGATTGAGCCTATTATGGGCGAAGGCGGCATTCGC
>CAIZGQ010000060.1 GCA_903932565.1 uncultured Hyphomicrobiales bacterium | reverse complement strand
GTGCAGACCCTCAAGCACCATGAAGGCCGCTTCATCAAAGGCGTTGGTGGTGCCGTGGCCGTAGGAGAGGTTCGCCGCATTAAAGCGGCTGATCGCCCAGCGCAGAAAATCACGAACGGTTTGAAGTTCCGGAGGCATGGCGTCACCTGGCGCGAGAGCTCAAATAAGCTGATTGCCGTGGGATAGAACGCACTGCCTGAGGTTGCAAATCAAGCGCCCGCCCGTGTCGTGGTGTGATCACCGCTGACACGAACGAGCATTTTTGTCGGGACAGACTATTCCAGCGTCAAAGCGATAAAGCGAACTTCACCGGCAGGGTTGGCGACAAGAAACAAAGCCGTCTTTTTGCCAGCATCCTTCAGGGACTTGGTGCGGCTTGGAACGTCAGCAGGTTGCGCGACGGGTTCCTGATTGATCTCGACGATGACCTCGCCTTCCTTGATGCCCTTTTCCGCAGCCGGGGAGCCCGCGAGCACGTCGGAGACAACGACACCCTTCACGCTGTCCTTGATGCTGTACTTCTTGCGGGTGGCGCCATCCAGACGCGTGAATTGCATCCCAAGCGCCATCTGCACAACGGTCTTGCCGGGTGCCGCAGGTCCCTCTTTGCCTTCGCCTGTCGACAAGGCGGCCTGCTGGTCTTCGGGAAGCCGGCCGAGCGTCACAGACAGCGTCTGCTCCTTGCCATCGCGCATGATGGTCACAGGGACTTCCTTGCCAACAGGCATGGAGGCCACGATCTTGGGCAGGTCACGCGATTCCTTGATGTCGCGCCCATCGAACCGAATGATCACGTCACCGGCCTTCATGCCAGCGGGCTTTGCCGGACCCTTGTCATCGATCCCGGCGACGAGCGCGCCACGGGCCTTGCCAAGATTGAGGCTCTCCGCAATGCCGTCGTCCACATTCTGGATGCGCACGCCAAGCCAGCCGCGGCGGGTTTCACCAAACTTCTGGAGCTGCTCGATGACTGGCGTCACGGTCGCGGCAGGGGTCGCAAAGCCGATGCCGATGGAACCGCCTGACGGCGACAGAATGGCCGTGTTGATGCCGATGACTTCCCCCGCCATGTTGAACAAGGGCCCACCGGAATTGCCTTTGTTGATGGCAGCGTCGGTCTGGATGTAATTGTCGTAGGGGCCGCTGTCGATGTTGCGGTTGCGCGCTGACACAATGCCAGCGGTGACTGTTCCACCAAGTCCGAAGGGATTACCGACAGCCATCACCCAATCACCCACGCGGGCTTTTTCGCTGTCACCAAACTTGACGGCCTTCAGCGGCTTTTCCGGCTTCACGCGCAGCACGGCGACGTCAACCTTGGCATCCTTGCCGATCAGCTCGGCCTTCAGCTTCTGGCCATCGGTGAAGATAACCGTGATCTCATTGGCGTCCGCAATCACGTGATTGTTGGTGATGATGATGCCCGAGGCATCGATCACAAAGCCCGAGCCCAGCGAATTGGAGCGGCGCTGACGCGGACCCTCGTCGCCATTGCCGCCACCACCCTGCTGCTGACGACGCTTGAAGAATTCCTCAAACAGATCGTCAAAAGGCGTGCCCTGCGGCAGGTTCGGAATGCCCTGGGCACGCTTTTCAGCGACGGTTGTCGCCGCCGAAATGTTGACGACCGAATCGCTCACCTGATCCGCCAGATCCGCCAGCGAGTCCGGCCCACGCGCCATGGCAGGCGACGCCAGCAGAAGCGGCGCGGTCGGGACAGCACCAAAGCCGAGCGCCAGAACGAGCGCAGCCGAAATGCCGCGACGGGCGCGACGCGGAGCCAGGGTTGGAGCCAAAGGCGGGGTCGGAACGAAATCGGGCGTCAAAGCCATTCAAAACTCTCCAGAAAAAGGATGGCGGCGCACGCCGATCCGGACCGACAATCCACACAACTCAATCAGATACGCACCAACACGGATTTTGGTCCGGAATTACGGCACCAACAGGACAGCGACCGACATGTAGTACGCCCCCCAAGTCCCGCAAAGGGGCGGGCTGTGCGGATCAGGCAATATGGTCAACTGCCTGCAAGAGCCGCTGCAAATCTTCCTCGCGCGAGAGGCGATGGTTGCCGTCCCGGATTATCGTAATCGTGCACGGATCGTGCGCCAGATGCTCCACCAGTTTCATGGCGTGCTGCCAGGGCACATCCGGGTCCTGCATGCCCTGCAGGATATGGACCGGGGCGTGCGTGCGGATTTCCGTTCCCAGCAGCAGGTGTTGGCGGCCGTCCTCAATCAGGGCATGGGTGATGGGGTAGCCTTCATTGGCGTAAGGCGAAGGTCGCAGCCAATATCCATCCGTCTCGATGCGGCG
>CAIZGQ010000059.1 GCA_903932565.1 uncultured Hyphomicrobiales bacterium | reverse complement strand
GGCAACTGTAGTGCACCATATCTGGCTCCAAAACCTCGCGCATGGAATGTACTGGAGTAGCTAGCTGCAAATCGCCGAGATGGCTATTCTTCCTGTTTGTTCTTTTGTCCATCATTACCCGCGGGGCACGCTTCTTCATCTTGGCTGGGCTGCTGAACAAGTTTGGCGAACCCATCAAGGCGGCGCTGGAGCGTCATTTCGCCATTTTCATGATCCTCATCGTTGCGATCATACTTGGTGGTTTCTGGATCGCCGCCCGGCTACTTTGATCGGAATTTGACGCATGGCCACATACAGCTCGGCTTCATCGCGACACATGTTGGCGGATATCTCGCCAGCTCAGATTGCTGTCGCTATCGCAGGTGCAGCATTGATCACGATTTTGGGTGCCTGGACGTTTGAGGCAGCCGGATATCTGCCGTGTGAACTCTGCCTGAAACAACGTTGGGCCTATTATGCGGGAATTCCGTTCGCGTTGCTTGCCGCAATCGTGTGCGCGCAGGGCCCGCGCAATCTGCGTGGTCCTCTGTTCGCGCTCCTCGCTTTGCTATTTGTTGCCAATTCCGCGTTCGGCGTTTTTCACGCTGGTGTCGAGTGGGGGTTTTGGCAGGGCCCGACAGACTGCACGGGCCCGCTGACAAAAGCCGATTCGATCAACGATTTTTTGAAGCAACTCGAGACAGTCAAGGTTGTTCGGTGCGATGCAGTGGCCATTCGTATTCTCGGCCTGTCGCTCGCTGGTTGGAATGCCATCATTTGCGCAGGGTTGGCGCTGCTGGCATTGCTGGGACTTAACAAAAGCCGCGCGCGTTAAAGCAGCGAAACTCTAGGTCCAGCGCGCAGCCCTATTGAGCGGCGCGAACGGGCTTGAATGACCCGCCCTTTGAAGATGCCGACGGGCGCCCGCCGGAACGTCGTTGCGCGCTGGCCGCCACTTCTTTCTCACTGAAGAGTTCAGCCAACTTCTCGGTCATCGCGCCGCCGAGTTCTTCGGCATCGACGATCGTCACAGCACGCCGATAATAGCGCGTCACGTCATGTCCGATACCGATGGCTATGAGCTCAACCGGAGAGCGCGTTTCGATCTCCTCGATGATCCAGCGAAGGTGCCGTTCGAGATAATTGCCAGCGTTCACGGACAACGTCGAATCATCGACGGGCGCACCATCGGAAATCATCATCAGGATTTTACGCTGCTCCGGACGACCAAGCAGGCGCTTGTGCGCCCAATCTAGCGCCTCTCCGTCGATGTTTTCCTTGAGCAGGCCTTCGCGCATCATCAATCCAAGATTGCGACGCGCACGACGCCAAGGCGCATCCGCTGACTTGTAAATAATGTGACGCAGATCGTTGAGACGGCCGGGCGCTGGCGGCTTTCCAGCCTGCAACCAGGATTCGCGTGACTGCCCGCCCTTCCAGGCGCGCGTGGTGAAGCCGAGGATCTCAACCTTTACGCCGCAACGCTCGAGAGTACGCGCCAGAATGTCGGCGCAAGTCGCTGCCACGGTGATCGGACGCCCGCGCATGGAACCAGAATTATCAATCAGCAGCGTGACAACCGTATCGCGGAACTGAGTGTCCTTCTCGCGCTTGAACGACAAAGGCTGCTGCGGATCAATGACGATGCGCGACAGACGCGCGGGGTCGAGCATGCCTTCTTCGAGATCGAACTCCCAGGAGCGATTCTGCTGCGCCATCAGGCGGCGCTGCAGCCGGTTCGCCAACCGAGCCACGACGCTGGAGAGATTCTGCAACTGCTTGTCGAGATAGGCGCGCAGACGCTCAAGCTCTTCTGCGTCGCACAGCTCTTCCGCCACGCTGATTTCGTCAAACTTGTTGGTGTAAGCCTTATAATCTGGGCCGCGATGCTCGATGGCCTGCACCGGTGGGCGACGACCCTCGGCGGCCTCTTCCGAGTCGCCAGCATCTGACTCGTCGGGTATTTCGCCGGCTGGCGCATCGGCCGCTTCCATCGCGCCATCTTCGAGCTCATCGGAAGCTTCGGCGGATTCCTCCATGCGCATCTGGTCGCCAGTCTGATCCTGCTGACCCTCGCCCTCCTGCTCTTCGGGATTGGCTTCGGTCTCGTCCTGACCAGAATCCTCGGAGCTATCATCCTGATCGAGTTGGCCCTCCTCCATCATGTCGAGCGAGGCGAGGAGCCGTTGTACGAGCTTGCCAAAGGCACGCTGGTTTTCAATCGAATCGCCCAGACGATCGAGGTCTGTGCCGCCACGTTGTTCAAGGAATGGCCGCCACAGGTCGACAATTTTCTGCGCAGCAGGGGGCGGCGCCAACCCTGTGAGTCGCTCACGCACCAACAATGCGATTGCATCTTCCAGCGGCGCATCGGCCTTGTCGGTCACATCCGCGTAATTGCCGCGGTGATAACGGTCATCCAACATCGCGGAAAGATTGCCAGAGACGCCCAGCATGCGGCGTGACCCGATTGCTTCGACGCGCGCTTGTTCGACCGCATCAAAGACCGCGCGCGCGGATTGGTTCTGCGGTGTCAGGCGCCGATGCACGTTTGAATCGTGACAAGCCAGGCGAAGCGCCATGGCATCACCATGCCCGCGCACAATGGCAGCTTCCCGTGCCGACAATTTACGAGCCGGTTCCGGCAAGCGCGCTTTCGCCGTTTCGCCACTGCCGATGAGCGAGGGCCGCTCGGGCGCAAATGTCACTTCAAGTTCGCGCGTCCCCGACATCGCGCGCATGCAGCCGGCGATCGCCCGTTTGAAAGGCTCTTGCGGGGCGTCGGCTTTGCCAGCAGGCTTGCGATTTGAGGAAGAAGGACCAGCCACCATCAGCTTTCAATCAGGAGTAAAGCCTGCTTGCGGCAACACCACCGGCAGGGCTCACGTTGCAAATGTTAGCTCAGGGCGACATTGAGCGCGCTTTCGGGCAATTCGTGGCCAAAGCAGCGCTGATAGAATTCCGCCACCAATGTCCGCTCAAGTTCATCGCACTTGTTGAGGAAGGTCAGCCGGAATGCAAAACCGATATCTTTAAAGATATTCGCGTTTTCCGACCACGTGATGACCGTACGCGGGCTCATCACCGTCGACAGATCTCCAGCCATGAAGGCATTTCGCGTGAGGTCGGCCACCCGCACCATCTTGTTAATGGTCTCACGACCATCCTTCGTCTTTTGGAAATGCGGAGCCTTGGCGAGAACGATGTCCACTTCCTTGTCGTGCGGCAGATAATTGAGCGTGGTGACGATCGACCAGCGGTCCATCTGACCCTGGTTGATCTGCTGCGTGCCGTGATACAGCCCGGACGTGTCACCAAGCCCCACCGTGTTGGCTGTTGCAAACAGCCGAAACGACGGATGCGGACGGATCACGCGGTTCTGATCGAGCAAGGTCAGGCGCCCTGACAATTCGAGAACGCGCTGAATGACAAACATCACATCGGGGCGGCCCGCGTCGTATTCATCAAAGCAGAGGGCAATGTTATTCTGCAGTGCCCAGGGCAAAATGCCGTCACGGAATTCCGTGATCTGCTGCCCATCTTTCAGGACGATGGCATCCTTGCCGACAAGATCGATACGCGACACATGGCTATCGAGGTTGATGCGCACGCAGGGCCAATTGAGCCGCGCAGCGACCTGCTCGATGTGGGTCGACTTGCCCGTGCCGTGGTAGCCCGTGACCATCACACGACGATTGTAGGCAAAGCCTGCGAGGATCGCGAGCGTGGTGTCCCGGTCGAACAAATAATCCGCGTCAAGGTCCGGAACATGTTCGCTGGTTTGCGAGAACGCGACAACTTCCATATCGGAATCAATTCCGAAAACCTTGCGGACGGACACCTTCGTGTCGGGCGTGCCCGCCACCTGCGTTGCTTTCGTGTTCATTCTTCCTCCGTACCAGCCCTGGCCATCATCCGGTGGCGAGAGCTGTAGCCTCGGCTTGCAAGCCATCGTGCAATTCTATCGTCCAGCGGGCCAGGGCCGCGCTGCCCCGAGGGGATCAAGCAAGCTTGGCAGCTCGCAGGTATTTGTAGGCCTGAATAATTTCCCGCAACCGATCCTCAAGCGAACGATCACCACCGTTGGCATCAGGATGCAGCTTTTTCACCAAGTCCTTATAGCGCGCCTTAATGGCTTCGGCATCGGCCGTGTCGTCAAGCCCCAAGGTCGCGAGCGCTTTCATGGCCGGGACGCCGTAGCGCGGTTGCTTTGCAGCCGATGCTCGATCTGGATGAAGGCCGGACCGGAACATGCCAAGTGGATCATCGAATTGCTGGCCATCTTCCCCAGCGGCCGCGCGTTTGACGCCCATATTCCAGGTTGGCCGGTGCCCGTAGAGCGAATCTTTTTGGAACCGGGCCACGTCGGCATCGCTCATCCCATTGAAATAATTATAGGATGCGTTGTAAGCGCGCACATGTTCCATGCAAAAGCAGAAATATTGCCCTTCCCGCAGGCGCCCCATGGGTGCGCGGAATTCACCCGGATGCGAACAGCCAGGATGATCACAACGAGGAAGGTTCGGAGCCGGTTCCGGCGCCGCTTTCACTCTGATTCGATCAAAAATACGGGAATTGGGGTTCATTGCGGTGAGGATAAAAGTCCAGTGAGGCTGCGGCAAGCCGGAGTCGATGGCCCGCTGCAGAGGAGACGCGGCGATTGACCGCAAAGGTTATCGTAGGCGTAGATGACACAAAGCTCACTCCGCGCCCATCAATCCAGGCGCCCGAGCCATTTGGTAGGACACGATCATGGACATGCGGACACGTATTTTGACAAAGCTGGCAACGGCTCTCGATCCGATCGCGCTGGACGTGAGCGACGACTCACATCTGCACGCAGGACATGCTGGCAACCCGAATGGAGGGGGAGAAACGCACTTCTCGATCAAAGTGGTCTCTCAAGCCTTCGCAGGCAAGTCCCGATTGCAGATGCATCGCGCCATCAATGGGCTGCTTGCTGATGAACTTTCGGCGGGCGTCCACGCACTTGCAATCGATGCGCGGGCTCCGAGTCGCTGACAGGCATAAATGATCTTGCGTCTAGAGGTCGAGCGTCAAGTCCGGTGATTTTGCACCAGAGCAGCAGACCATCATCGTCTTATTCGCGGCCCGCTCTGACTCCGTCAGGATCGCATCACGGTGATCAGGGATACCCGAGATCACTTTTGTCTCGCACGCCCCACAAATTCCCTCTTCGCAGGAATGCGCGACATCAATTCCCGCCTCCCTCAGGACCTGAAGAATGCTCTTGCCGGCCGGAATCGAAAATTCTTTTTTCGAGCGAGCAAGATGGACGACGTAACCACCTTCCGTCGCAGTCTCATATTTCTGCGTGAAATATTCGACATGAATTTCATCGGGCGCGCGGCCAGATGCCACGCCAGCTGCCTCAAATGCGGTCAGCATGGGCGCTGGCCCGCAGCAATACAGGTGCGCGCCCTTAGGACTGGCTGCAACAAGGCCGGAAATATCAAGAAATTTCCCGTTCGCTTCCTCGTCAAAATGAAATCGAACATTCGATTTGCTGGATAATTCCCTTAAAAATGCCGCATCGGTTCGAGACCGGGCGGAATAGTAAAGTTCGACGGGGCGACCCAAATCTTCGAGTCGCTTGAACATGCTGTAGATGGGGGTGATGCCAATGCCCCCGGCAAACAGCATCGTGTGGGCTGCATCTTCCTTCAACGGAAAATTATTGCGCGGCAGGTCGGCCATGAGTGTCATGCCGACCTTGAGATGGTCATGAATCCACTTGGAGCCACCTCGGCTTCCGACGTCTTTCTTGATGCCGACGGTATAGTACGATGCGCCAGGCTGGGGGGCGACCAGCGAATACTGGCGCTCCAAGCCATTCGGCAGATGCAGTCCAAGGTGAGCCCCGGCATCGGCCGTGGGCAACTCGGCCCCGTCCGGGCGTTCAAATGTGTAAAGATTCGTATCTCGCGCAGCGAGGCGGATCTCGGTCAACACGAGTTGAATGCGATTTGCGTCGGTCTGTTGGTTGGAACCGGATGACACAGGTCTGCCTTTTTTGAAAAATCTGATCAGCTTGCGCGACTGCAACTTGACGTCCCACCCAGATTACACGGGAGATTGGGACTGCGAAACATCGGGCTGAGAAATCCGTGTGCGACTTATCTCGCCGGCAGGAAGATGCGAAAGGATGCTCCCGTCGAGGCCTGGTGAACAAGGGAAATGCTTCCGCCATGTGCACGAACAAGGTCTGCTGCGATGGAAAGGCCAAGGCCCGTGCCGCCCGGACGGCCAGCTCCCTGAAACGCTTCAAACAACTTGGCCCGCACCATCTCGGGAACCCCAGGCCCGTTATCGGATACCAATATCGCCGTACCTGCCTCTTCGGTTATCGCTGAAATAACGATACGAGGCGGGATTTGCGCGCTCCTTGCGGCCTGCTCAAGTGCATCGATTGCATTTCGGATCAGGTTCAGGAACACACGAAACATTTGCTCGGCATCGACCGGTATCTTCAGATCTGAGCTGACGTTGTTGTCAATCTGCACGTCAAGGGCGGGTGAGAGCGCGGCTGTCGCGATGGCGTCCTGAACGATCGGTCGGAGCGGATGCAACGCGATCTGAGGCGATCGCTCGACAATGCGGCCATACTCCAAGGTGGACTGACAGAACGCGATGGCGCGATCCAGCGTCGCCACGAGCTTGGGTGCCACACTCCGTGCAAGCGGGTCCGAGACATTGCCCAGGCGGTCTGACAGGAGCTGCGCGGGTGCAAGCATATTTCGCAAATCATGATTGATTTGCGCGACAGCCAGGCCCAAAGCTGCGAGGCGTTTTTTTTGGGTAAGCTCCGTGACAAGCGCCAACTGCATCTCGGCTAGCGCTTCCTCCGCAACTCCAATTTCATGTGCCGCTCCCGATGGCTGCACCATGCGGGACGCATCCTCCGGTGCGGCGCCAAAATCAATAATGCTGGATGTTAATCGCCGCACCGGTCGCAGGATCATCAGGTGGATGGCAAGTGCCGCCAGCACAGCTACAATCATTGATATGATGAGCGAGACAGCAAGCAGGCGGACGGAAAAAGCGATCATGGCCGCGCGCAGAGGCGTCTCGCTCAGCGTGACTTCCATGAATTCGCCGCCCATCGGACCTTCGGCCACGAGCCGCAGAACCCGGCCTGCCGGATATAAAAGTGTCGCGCAGGCGGCGACAATGGACTGCCAAAGAGACGCCGACCGGAGATCGTAAACGTCATCGATCTGAGGCGGCATATCCGTTGCGGCCAGCAAACGCCGCGTGTCGGCAAATTTGAGAACGATGGTGTTGACGCTTGCACTCTCGAGAACTGCGCGGGCCAGCGCCTCCGGCACCTCCTCCGGACCGGCCTGAAACACAAGTGCTGCGGTGTAAGCAGCGCTGACCCTGTCCTTTAGCCAGTTTGTGCGAAAATTCGCGATAGAGGGCAGGTACACGGCCACTTCGGCCAGCATGACAAACGTGATGATAAGAACCAGAACGCGGCCAGCAAGTCCAAACCGCAGCCGCGGCCGGATCAAAGCAGCGCCTGTAGCTGCGCTTGCGGCCCGCGTGCGATGAGAAGTCACGGTCTCAAGCATATCTGGGGAAGCCCAATTGCCGCAGAAACTTAAGGGCGAAGACGATTGGCTTGCGCGTCAGATTTGATGCGACAGCCTGAAGCGCAACGCGCCTTGAGATTTCATGCAAGCTGCCCGGAGGCGCGATCAAGCTGGCCATGCTGAGAATATGGGAGCGCCTCGTTATCGCAACTTGCCATGGGACGAGAATCTCCCGCGCGGCCGGACCAACCACACCAACGCCAAGTATCCGGCCACGTTTGTTTGTGACAACTTTGATAAAGCCATTCCGTTCGCCGGGGGGGAGTGCTGGATTTAGGTCAGCGAAGCCCGAGCGGTAAATATGAACATTGCCATGGACTTGCCGCGCTTCGGCCTCCAGCAGTCCAACGCTTGCGATCTCCGGTTGCGTTTCCACAATGCGCGGGACGCTAGATGGCGTGCCGGCAAATGGCAGTCGAAAGAGCAACGACTTGATGACCAGACCTGCCTGATAGCGTTCCATTGGCGCGCTACAGCTCGCGGCGACCGCCTGTCCTATGGCAAAAATTTTCGGATTGGTTGTTTGGAAATGAGAAGCGACCGCGACGCCCGTGGTCCCAACATCAACACCAGCGACCGCGAGACCGATGTCGTCTTGGAACGCTTGATCCTGCTCGGCCGTGAGGAAGCGATCGCCATAAATCCATTCGCTGTCCTCAAGTCGCACGACAACACCCCGCTCATCGCGCGAGATTGATTTAACCTGGATGTCAAAACGGATTGTGACCCCCAGGCCGCGAAGATGAGAGCAAACCACAGCGGTCATTTCCGGATCTTGGTCTGGGAGCAGCGCGCCGGGCACCAGAAGCTCAACCGCAACACCGGTCATTGCGTGACGTTGCGCTGCTTCGAGAGCCGCCGCCGTGTTGCCATAGACGATATGACGGGTCGACCCGGAACAGGACAATTGTGCTGAAGCGGGCGTTAGGAGTTCGATCTGCTCCAACCCCGGGAAAGAAGCTGGATGCCAGACCCGCGACATCGCCAGAATAAAGGCTTTCGCCTTAACCTCAGATCGAGAGGCAAGACATGTGTCGCGCCCGGTAAAACGCACCGCCCCCCTGTACAGTCGAATGTTCATGGCGCTTAGCCGCGCCTCCTGGGGACGGGCGATATGCTCGGTCGCGACAAGGACCACTTTCAACCCGAGAGCCGTTGCTGCCTCAGCAGCAGCTAGCCCGCCCGGACTGAAGCCAATCACACAAAGGTCGAAAAGTGCGGTATCGGTC
>CAIZGQ010000058.1 GCA_903932565.1 uncultured Hyphomicrobiales bacterium | reverse complement strand
CCATTGGGCTGCAAAGGCGGCCACAACGAAATGGCGCACGATGCGACCGGTGTCGTCCCGCTCAATCACCTCGTTGTGTCCAATAAACCCAACAATATCAGCCATAATGCCGGTTTCTTCCAAGACTTCACGCCGGGCTGCATCTGCGAGGCATTCCCCCACTTCCACCACGCCGCCGGGCAACGAAAACACGCCCTCGCGCGGGGGTGCCATGCGGGTCGCGAGCAGGACACGCCCGTCGCGAAACACTGCAGCACTGGCCGCCAGAATTGGCCTCTCGGGGTAAAATCTGCTCACACGAAGGGCCTGTTACGACATGTTTTGGAATGGGTCTTGATGCATCGGCTTAGCCTGCCGATGCGTCGTCGCCAAGACCACCACCCCGGCAAGTCGCCGATGCGGGAGCGGTCTCAAGGGTAAAGATGCTCGGTTTCCCAATCGCCGTGTGGTTCCGAACGCAGGTAGACTGCCCGCTCATGCAGACGAAATGGCTTGTCCTGCCAGAACTCCATCTGCACCGGCTTGATGCGAAAGCCGGTCCAGTGGGGCGGGCGTGGAACATCGCCCATGCCAAAGCGCGCGGCCTCGCGGGCAACTGCCTTTTCCAACGCGAACCGGCTCTCCAGCGGCCGGGACTGCTGGCTCGCCCACGCCCCGATGCGGCTGTCGCGCGGGCGCGAGGCGAAATAAGCATCTGCCTCTTGCGCCGTCACCTGCTCCACGGGCCCACGAATTCTCACCTGCCGCCGCAGACTTTTCCAATGGAACACCGCTGCCGCACGCGGGGCCGCCGCAAGCTCTTCACCCTTGGCGCTTTGCGTGTTGGTGTAAAACACAAAGCCCGACGTATCGTGGCCCTTTAAAAGAACCATCCGCACATCAGGAAGACCCTGCGCGTCCACCGTGGACAGCGCCATGGCGTTGGGATCGTTCAATTCCTTAGCAATGGCGTCGGCAAGCCACGCATCAAACTGCCCAAAAGGCATCTCAAGCGGGACATGGTTACGCGGCTTTAACTCGTTCAATGTTTACCTCTGATCAGTTGCACGGCTGGTATGGGTGACACGCGTGAGTCTTAGGATATCCAAATCGGGGCAAGGATCGACAAGGAAAGAGGCCGTTTTGCCTCCTTTGGTCGTGCTGATTGCCGCAGCAAGCCTCGGGGCCAGCCTAGGAGGCTGTGCGACCGCGATTCCTTTGCCGTCTCTGCTGGGCGACGGCGATGTGACCGGCTCCATCGCCAAACCCGTGTCTCCCTTGTCCTCGTCGTTGGATGCCGAAGACTGGCGGCGGGCCCAGGGCGCGCTGGCGATCGCGCTCGATCCGCAGGGCAACGGGCTCTCAGTCGCCTGGGACAACCCCAAGTCCGGCGCGAAGGGCAATTTCGTGCCGGTCGGCGATGCCTATGCCAAGGACGATCGAATCTGTCGCGCGTTCATCGCCGACGTGGGCGGGACCGCACCCCAGCAGGCCGTGCAGGGAACCGGGTGCCGGGCCAAATCCGGCGACTGGGCCGTGGCTGACATCAAGCCCTGGAAGAAAGCCTGAGGCCTCAACGACGCCCTTTCGCGTCTGCACCTTGCCCTGTCAGGCACCGATGCCTAGCTTCTGGAGACAGTCCTCCAGACTCTCGAGCTCATCTTGACGACAATCGCATCGCAAAATCCGTTCTTCGGAACCTGGACCTCGCCGCAGGGCGCACCTCCCTTCGATCTCATTCGCACCGAGCATTTCAAGCCAGCGTTTGAGCGCGGGATCGCAGAGCACCGGGCTGAGATCGAGGCGATCAAATCGCAGTCGGACGCGCCAACATTCGAAAACACGCTGGTAGCAATGGAACGGGCGGGTTTGCTGCTCGATCGGGTCAGCAGCGTGTTTTACAATCTGGTGT
>CAIZGQ010000057.1 GCA_903932565.1 uncultured Hyphomicrobiales bacterium | reverse complement strand
GTTCCGGCGCAGTGGCATGATAGAGCGCTGCCCCCGCGGGCTTGGTCAGAGACCGGAAACCATATCACAGGATGAAACTGCTCGGCGCTGATCTGCTTGCATAAATTGGAAAGAAGTGGCGCGCAGCCTGAACTCAGGTGACAGCAATTCTGCCGAGTGTCGGTGCGAAGTGTCCCCGGATCGGGCGTGCTTGATGTCCGTGTCAGAAGTTGATCTCACGCCGCCGCGTCGGCCCTATTCCAATGCGGAAGTGAAACTCGATGCCATGGTGCATGTGTTCGGCCTCGCATTTGCGATTGCCGCCTCTGTATCCTTGATTGATGCTGCCAGCGCCCATGATCCGCAGCGGTTATCCGCCGTCTGCATCTATGCGTTCAGCATGACCGCCATGTTTCTGGCGTCCGCAGCCTACAATGTTGGATTTGGCTCACGCTTCCGGCCATTGTTTCGGCGCTGCGATCACTCCGCCATCTTCCTGCTGATTGCGGGCACATACACGCCCTTCACGCTGCACTTGCACACAGGCTTTGCGTCATTCCTTTTAACGGCGGCGATCTGGCTTGCAGCCGGGGCAGGAATTTTCATGAAGTTCCGCGCGCCGCTTTTGTTCGAAAAATTCTCGGATGCAATTTATCTGGCGCTCGGCTGGGCCAGCATTCCCGTCATTCTGCCGCTCGCCTCGGTGATGCCAACATTAAGTCTGGCGTTGATCACAACGGGCGGTGTGCTTTACAGCGTTGGTGTCGTTTTCCATCGGTGGGAACGGCTTATCTTCCACAATGCAATCTGGCATGCGTTTGTTCTGCTGGCGTGTATATGCCACTATCAGTCGATCCTGACCGGGGTTGTCCTGAACCCCGTGGGATAAGCGGCGCGCCGCAGTTGTCGGCATCGATACCTTCGATTAACATAGTACTATCCTGATCTGACAGATTGAAACGATCTGCGGTTAGGACTTAGTCCTGCGAGCCGGTTGCCGGGTCGGGTGGGCTTTGATCGTCAATTCGGGGAGAGCCAGGATGGCATCGCAAACAATAGGCGCAGACGGTATGGGCTCGCCGACACCCATGCGCCGCATCACAAAAATCGTGTCCTGGATGGTTGCGGCGCCGTTTCTCGCGGTCTGGCCGTTTCTCTCGGCCTTGCCAGTTTTCGGCCTGATCAACGGCGGTGGATCGAAGACGTGGATGTGGCTCAATATCATCTTCGCGCTCGCAGGGTTCTGGCCGGTGTTCTGGCTGATTTTTGTGGGCAAGATGGGGGCGACCGACACCGGCGCCGCGCGCATCGGGCAGGGGCCGGGCTTCACGCTCGCCTGGTACGCGCTGATCTGGACGTCTGCCTATATCGCCGTGAGCATGCTGGTGAAGTAAGGCACCGGCTGCCTTGACGGGCAAGGTCTTGGCAAGGCCAAGCCTGGGATAGGCAAGGTCTTGCCTAAAACCCCGACGCCGCATAGCGTTTGATCTCTCAAAGCTCTTGCCACCGGCGCGTCCGGTAGGTGGGGCATCAAAAAATGCGTCGGGGGAAACATGCAAGATCGGCAAGAGATCCGCGTCTCACAATTGCTGGACGACTACGGCGTCAGCTCATTTCACATCAAGTTGATTGTCTGGACGGTCCTGATTGTCCTGGTGGACGGTTATGACATCGGCTGCATTGCCTTTGCCGCGCCTGAGCTTTTAAAAGCCTGGCACGCGAACCCCGGCCAGCTTGGCCCTGTGCTGGGCTCCGCCCTTATCGGCATTTTGTTTGGCTCGGCTTTGTTTGGGTGATGAACTTTGTCGGCTGCCTCGCTCTGGTTGGCACGCTGTCATATTCGCTGTTGCTCGGCAGCCTGAACCGCATCGTGATGCCGGATGAAAACGCCTCCGCATAGGCGGGGTGGGCGCTAACGCTGGCGTTATAGGGCCGTGCGGTGCATGAGTGCGCCGGACGGCCCAGCCACGGGCGCGTTCTGGAGTATGGGTATGCGTTCGGAGATTAAATCGCTTACCGGCCTGCGTGGCATTGCCGCGTTTTGGGTGATGGTGGGGCATTATTTCAGCGCGCTGCCCAGCCCGGTTTGGCTGCACAATGTAATCTCGCACATGTATCTGGCAGTGGATTTCTTTATGATC
>CAIZGQ010000056.1 GCA_903932565.1 uncultured Hyphomicrobiales bacterium | reverse complement strand
GCAAACTCGGCAACGTCCCAGCCATCCATCACGCCCGGCATGATGATGTCGGTCCAAAGCAGTTTTGGCAGCAGACCACCGGCAAGTAACTTAACTGCCGCGTCGCCGTCATAAGCCATCGTGACCGCAAAACCCGCTTCCTCCAACAGGGTCACAATGAGGTCCATGACCAGTGGATTGTCCTCGACCACAAGCGCAATGAGGGAATTCATCCCTGTTCACCTTCAAGCTTTAACGAGGCGGAGACTGCGTCCGCGCTATGATTCACTAGCGGAAGCCGCATCGTGACCAAGGTTCCCTGCCCGGGTGTCGATGAGATCTCCAGCGATCCCTGCGCGGAACACACGAACGCGCACACTTTGCTCAAACCCAGCCCCCGTGACACGGCAAGGCTTCGGGTCGTGAAAAAGGGATCAACGGCCCGCGCCATCACCTGCGGTGCGATGCCATGACCGTTGTCGCGCATTGAAATCATGGCGCAGGGCTGATGGCTCTGGTCCGCCTGCGGCTGAACGGAAACGCAGATCTGGGACAAATCCGCGCCCGCATCTCGCGCATTTTTAATCAAATGCTGCAGCGACCTTGCGAAGAGCCGCTGGTTGCCAGCCACCACAACGGGCATGGCGTCACCCGCGAAGGGATATGGCGCACGATAATGCTCTACGATCCGGCCTGCACCGGCCACGCAGCGCTCCTGATCCAACAATTCTGAAATGACCGGCACAACATCGAACGACGCACGCTCGGCAAAGCTGAGGGCTTCGCTGATCATCTGCAACCGGCTCAGAAACTGAGACGAGGCGCTAAAAGCCTCCTCCCAACCACGAAGTGCTGTCGCAACTTCAGGGGGTAGATTATCGCCCATCTTCAGCAGCCGGGACAGATTCAGCCGTCCAACCGCCATGTTGTTGTTCAGCTCGTGGCAGATGGGGGCGATGATGCGCTGGAAGGACAGGGTGCGCCGGACAATATCGCCAGCATTGAAGGAAAGCCTGTTGTCGACCGGATAGATGCGGCGACTGTTGTGGTCCGTCAGATCTGTCGAGGTATGATCTATGTCTTCAATAGCGGGAATCTTGGCCTGGACAGGAGAAATGCCCTGCCCGCCGGAATCCGGTGCCGCCGTTATAATTATCGAACCGTTTGAGAACAGAGACATATCTCTATTGTTTCAGTCTTCTTATGCGAAAAATTTATAATGCAAGGTCAAGCTAATGGTTCCCATATACCTGCGGCAATCGCAACCCTTGCCAGGAATTTTGATGCTGAAATTCGTATAATTTCGTCGAATGCGTTTCTTTTTTGGAACCCTGTGGCGAAAACTCCACGATACTCGATAAAGTGCAATTTATCGTTTTGTACGAACTGTTTAGGTTAAGCCGCTGATTTCAAACCCGATTATAATTTTTGTCCCAAATACAATTTTACCCGGCCTGGATTCAGCCTTCTTTAAGAGAATCAAGTCATCGCTTGAAAGGGTCCATGTTGGCGGACCCTCTTCCGCACATGTTGTGCGCACGGTCGCGAAGGCGAGTGCGTGCCATGGTTTCATCTCTCTCCGGCGTCGGTCCGCCCATCGGTCTAACCCAGCTGCAGCCACTGCGGGTCACGTTGCCGACAACGCAGATTGCCCCTCTGCCGATGTGTCTGCCCTGCCCTGATCCAATCGTCACGCCGGTTGCAGCCGTCCCACCATCACACGTGGAAGCGACCAGCCCTTCAACCCAAGCAGCAGCGCACGGCAACGATGCCCCGCGCTCGGCGCCACTGGCGATTATCTGAGCCTACCAGGCGGCAGGAGCGCCCAACGCGCGCCCGCCCGTGACGACAGAGGCGTTGACGCCGACCGTGAAATTGTTCGTCACAGCGTAATCGATGCCGGTCCCGACGCGCATAGCGGATTTAATGTCCTTCGTGCCGTTGAACAGGTCGTTGGTCGCGTCTCCCGCATTCATATAGGCGGGCCCGGATGTAACGGGTTTGG
>CAIZGQ010000055.1 GCA_903932565.1 uncultured Hyphomicrobiales bacterium | reverse complement strand
GCGAGGCCGATCTAGACGGCGCCGGTCGCTGAGCCCGGACATACGAAACCGGAACTGCGGGATCGGCCGGGATGAGGTGGGAGTTGGCGGGAAACTGCGGCTGGCGGGCGATCGGGGCCTTGATGGGCAATTCCGGAATTCTTCCATGTTGGGCCATCTCGGACACACGATTTCGGAGTTGGGCGGCACCTTCAACGGTCTCTTAGAAGCGTCTTGCAGAGGCGTCTAATGGATCGTGGGAGGCGTCTAAGAGACGTTCACTTCTTCTCTGGTGCCTTGACTGTGGGGGAGATGACCACGTCCGAAAAGTTCAAATGGCGGCCGGTCACGGGGTCGAGGTTGCCTTCGAGTGTGACAAGGCAGTCATTGTCTGCGGTGTTGAACCCGCCGCAGTTCCGGATCAGCGACGTGACGATCTGTGATGGGACGTTCTGAAGGCTGACGAAGACATCCACACCTCTGAATGTCGCATCCGCGAATAGGACAGTCGCGTTGTAGAGGCGTATCTTCTGGAGCCGGATGCGTGTCTCCTGATAGTCCATCCAATGTTCCGCAAGCGCATCTTCAGTAACTTCTGTCGACTTGCGGGGCGCAGGACTGTCCTTAAGGAATTCTATTTTTCCGTTGGAGACACCTAGGCGACGCCCGTCTGAGAGGACGTAAGGCGGATCATAGCTGAGCCGTAAGTCTCCGTTCACGTCTCGGATCACACCGATGCCGCCGACCACCTGGCCAACCTGCTCCGGTTTGGGCCGCGGATTGGGGGATTGGGCAAGCGCTGGCGAGGACATCAGAAGGAAGGCGGCGATCGGGATGGCGCAGAGTTTCATGTCTTTCTTCCGGGTTTGTGGTTTTTCGTTATAGATATTGATGTTGATCGTGATCTTCGGTGCCAGCGGAGGCGGTCCTGCGCCAATGGCATTTGGCACAGCACTAGAAATCACGCTGGTGATCAGCGTTTTGAGGGTTTCAGTCTCCATGAAGGACCTTTACGGCTGGCATCAGATACTTGCCGCGCGTTCTGCGCGACAGGACTATAATCCTTCATTGCATCTTGTGAGTCGAGTCGATTTTAAGGAATGATCGAACAAAACGGGATCACGGTTTTGTTAATTGACCGCTCATGTTGTCGTAGAGAGCGAGCGTGACGGTGGCGAGCTGGGTTGCGTTGGGCTGACGACCGGCTTCGGCGAACTTTGTGGCGGCCTCGTTGATCGCCTTGCCCAGCAGCTCGGCATCCATTGTCACCATGGCGCTGAAAACCCCAGATTTTGAAGGTTCTGGTGCCGGGGGCGGCGGAGATGCAGACGGTTCTGGAAGTCCCAGAGCAGCTCGCGCAGCTTGTGCGGCTTGAACGGCTACCATGCCCGGAAAGGTTGGGATGAGCATTGGCCCGCGGCCAGCGGCCAGCCACGCGATGTGAACGCCGCAGGCGTCCGCGAGGGCCACGAGAGTGGCCGACTTCATGTCTCTGCCGCTGATGTGCCCGTTGAGGGTGGCCACCGGAACGCCTGCCCTTGCTGCAACGGCATTGTTCCCTCCGGCCTGCCGAACGGCCAGCCGCAGACGCTCCGCGCGCTCTTTCAGTTCCGAGCTATCGCTTTCAGCTCGGAAATTTTCTGATGTGACATCTGACAGGTCGGAACTGTCGGGTTCCATATTATCCTCAATGCCTTAAGGCACTAATTGTTTCGGATACGAGTTAAGACAGCTCGGAACTGATATTGACGCTTGCGGCGCATTTCATAGTCGGTATTCTTGCGGTCAGGAACGGCCACAAACCGAGTGAAAACGGGCCGCGTCGCAACACCCATCAGGATACACAGAATGCCGAAAAAGGCCCAATCCGGGTGGCACCCCGAACAGATCAAGGCGGAGCTTCGCAGACGCTTCGGGCCGATCACGCATCTTTCGGTCACGTGGGGGCACAATCCCACCGCGATCACGCAGGTGCTGCGCCGGCGGGATTATTCGAAGGTTCTTGAGCAGCAGATCTCTGAGGCTCTCGGCATTTCTCTTCATGAGCTTTGGCCTTCCCGCTGGACCGAGGGGGGCGTGGCGCTGTCCCGGCATCACGAGTTCGAGCCTATCGAGACCAGCCGTGTCCGGACCAGCCAGAACGCGCGGGCGGCCTGAACATGGAGATTATCACTCTTTCTGTGATGCAGATCG
>CAIZGQ010000054.1 GCA_903932565.1 uncultured Hyphomicrobiales bacterium | reverse complement strand
TCTTTGGTGAGATCAATCCTGATGCCGCGATTGGCCAGCAGATCGACCGTCTTGGCCAGTGTCGTCAGCGTTTTCAGTCCAAGAAAATCGAACTTCACGAGACCCGCAGGCTCAACCCATTTCATGTTGAATTGCGTTGCCGGCATGTCGGACTTTGGATCGCGATACAGAGGCACAAGCTCATCAAGTGGCCGGTCGCCGATGACAATGCCAGCCGCATGGGTCGAGGCATTTGAAAAAAGCCCCTCCAGCTTTTGGGAAATATTCAAAAGTTGCTGGACCTTAGGCTCCGCATCAGCGGCTTCACGCAAACGCACTTCGGATTTCAGCGCTTGCTCCAACGTGACAGGAGCGGCCGGATTTTGCGGAATGAGCTTGGCGAGCCGATCCACCTGGCCGAGCGGCATTTCAAGCACACGCCCCACGTTGCGCAACACGCCACGCGCCAGAAACGAGCCGAACGTGATGATCTGCGCGACACGGTCCGCACCATAGCGCTGGCGCACATAGCGAATGACTTCGTCGCGCCGCGTCTGGCAAAAATCGATGTCGAAATCCGGCATCGAGACACGTTCAGGATTGAGAAAGCGTTCGAACAAAAGACCAAAGCGCAGCGGATCGAGATCCGTGATTGTCAGCGCGTAGGCAACAAGCGATCCAGCACCCGAGCCACGGCCGGGACCAACGGGAATACCTTGCGCCTTGGCCCACTTGATGAAGTCCGCGACGATCAGGAAATACCCGGGGAACTTCATGCGCACGATCACGTCGAGCTCAAAGGCGAGGCGGTCGCGGTAATCTGTCTCGGTCAGGCCCGGGGCTGGACCATGCGCCGCAAGGCGATCATCAAGTCCCTCCTCCGCCTGCCGGCGCAATTCGCCGATTTCGTCCAGCGGCGTGCCATCGACGGAGGTAAATCGCGGCAGGATGGGCTTGCTGGTGCGCGGCCGAAAGGCGCAGCGCATGGCGATTTCAACCGAATGCCGTGTTGCCTCCGGCACATCGGCAAAAAGCTTCAGCATCTCGGCGCGCGTTTTAAAGCGATGCTCGGGCGTCAGCTGGCGACGATCCCCGGAACTGATGACCGCCCCTTCCGCAATACAAATCAGCGCATCATGGGCGTCGTAGTCGGATGCGGCGGCAAAGTAAGGTTCATTCGTCGCCACCAGGGGCAGGCCTTTGGTATAGGCAAGCTCCATCAGGCCGGGCTCGACGCGCTTTTCATCCGCCAGCCCATGGCGCTGAAGCTCAATGTAAAAGCGGCCTTTGTAGATTTCGCGCAAACGCTCCAATCGGGCCGACGCAACGTCCATCCGCGCGCCCAAAAGAGCGCGATCCAGCGGGCCGCTCGGGCCACCGCTGAGCGCAATCAGGCCTTCGTGATGCCCGTCCAGCAAGTCGAGGCTCACATGCGGCAAATCACCCGGCTGCGGATCGAGCCACGCCCGCGACCCGATGCGCATGAGGTTGAGATAGCCCGCCTCCGATTGCGCCAGCAGCACGAGCGAGCCGCGCCCGTAGGAGGATTGGACATGCCGCCCGCCGAATTGGCCGGCATCCCCAAAGTCGACCGCCAGTTGCATGCCAATGATTGGCTGCAGACCCTTCTTTGATAGCTTTTCTGAAAATTCGAGCGCACCAAACAGCGCATTAGTGTCCGTCATCGCCAGCGCGGGCATTCCGTCCGCAGCCGCGAACTTCGCCAGATTTTCAATCGTCAGGGCGCCCTCACGCAGCGAATACGACGTGTGCACGTGGAGGTGAACGAAGCCGACGGCATCGATCAGGCCTGACAGGTTCGAGTCCGAGGGCGGATCGCTCAAAAACTCTGATGCGTTCGACGACATGGGGTCTCCGTTTCGGCTTCACCATGGTCGCTTCTGACAGTCGGGTCGAGACGCAGCCAGAACCTACGCGCAGCCATCAACAGGTTCGAAGGCGACAACCGGAGGGTAGCGCCGATCAAGCCGCGCCGATTACTTGCGCCAAAACCGCGATGGAGCCCATGAACAGGGCCAGGGACGTCAACTCAGCAAGATCAACAACAGCAGTGCGAAGCATGGGTGCCTCCCGGCAAACAAAACGATTTTGAGATCTTGTTCTTGTTTTGTTCTTTTTGCAAGGGGGTTGGAACAGCTTTGTGAAAATATTTTTGCTCACGCTGTTTTCTCAGGGACAACGGCCAAATGGGCGTCCCATTTTCCCCTTGGATCGGTTAGGCTTTCGCTCAACACGTTAAACATGGGGAAGGCCGACGACGGCCCGTCCTGCGCAGCCTCCAGCTGGACATGAGCATGATCAGAATTCAGGAAATGACGCCGGAAGAAATCGCGGCCCGGCGTGCGGAAGAAGCAAGGTTGGCGCTTGGGGGCGCTCCTGTGACAGCGCCCGCCAAGCAGCC
>CAIZGQ010000053.1 GCA_903932565.1 uncultured Hyphomicrobiales bacterium | reverse complement strand
CCTGATGGCGGCGCTCGACGGCAGTGCCCGTGACCCTGTCGCCACGGCTCGGGCCCTGCGCAAAGTGATCGATGTGCGTCGGGCAAAGGCTGAAAAACCTCTCAGCTTTGCGCATGTCTTTCCGTTTTCCGCTCATCATTACCAGCTGCGGCTGTGGTTGAAGGCAGGTGGCATCGACCCGGATCGTGATCTGCGCCTGATTGTTGTGCCGCCCCCCTACATGGCCACAAGCCTCGAACAGGGGCTTGTGGACGGCTTTTGTGTGGGCGCGCCGTGGAATTCGATTGCGCAGGCGGCCGGCATCGGCGTTGTGCTGCATCCGTGCTGCGATATCGTCGCCGATTGCCCGGAAAAGGTGCTGGCCTTCCGGGCGTCCTGGACGGAAACAAAGCACGATCTGATGGACCGCGCTGCCAAGGCCATCCGGGCCGCCTCGCTCTGGGCCTCCGATCCTGCACATCGGGACGAGCTGGGGGGCCTTGCAGCAAGCCACATCGGGTTTGACATCACGCCAGCGCAGGTCCTTCAAATCCTTGGCCGCGACCCCACGACGCCGCTCGCCTGGATGCGGCTCGATCCAGCTGCGATGAACCTGCATGAGGCGCAGGCGGTTTGGATCTACGAACAGATGGTGGCAGCGGGCCAGGTTGCGGACACACCTGACAACCGGTCCAGAGCGCTCGCGACTTTCACTGCAAATTCAGGCAGGGCCGCATGACGTCCATCCGCTTAATACCGCAGCGATATCAGCATGTGGCCTTCGGCGTTGTTCAGTCTGGCCTAACGTCCTGCATCGCAGCTGGGATCGCTTCCGTGTCGTTCTGGACGGACGGTGGTTTCTTCAAGCACTGGCTGATGTCGTGGCTGATCTCGTGGGGATTGATGCTGCCAGTGGTGATCATCGCCGCCCCGGCTATCGAGTCCCTCATCAGTCGCGTGACCTACCCCGATTGAGCAGCAGTCACGACACCTCACGTGACACGCAAAACGTCACCCTTGTGCACTGCACAAAAAACTTGCCGTTTGCATCGATAGGCATCACCCAGTCACCCGAAATACCAGGCGGGGGCACGTTAACGCCCGCGATTGATGAGCCGATTAAGAGGGTGGGTAAGGCCTCGCGCAGCACTTGGCACAGCACCTGCATTGTCTTCCCAAAGTTTGATTGCAACGACGCAATCCAACGGACCCGATGTCGGGTCCAACCCAGCAACGCCGCTGAAGACACCCTGCGCATTCGCGGGACCGTCCGGCGGCGTTTCCGTTTCCGGGCTTTGTCCCCGGCGCGTGGACGTCATCAGCGATCCAATTCTTGTCCGCCCCCAGGAGCCATGCATGACCGACGAAAGTACAGCCAAGGATAGCCCTGCACACCACGCCAACACCACGCTTGCCGACAAGGCTGCGGTGACACGTCGTGGACTGATGCGTGGGGCCGCGAGCCTTGGTGCCATTGGTGCCGCTGGTGGACTGATGATTCCGCGTGGCGTATTCGCCGCCGACGGCGGTCCGGAAGTTAAAAAGATCATTCTTGGTTATATCGCGCTCACCGATGCGGCGCCGCTCATCATCGCCAAGGAAAAGGGCTATTTCGATAAGTACGGTCTCACGGAAGTTGAAATCGCCAAGCAGGCGTCATGGGGCGCCTTGCGCGATAACCTTGTGCTCGGGTCCGAAGCCAATGGCATCGATGGCGCACATATCCTGTCGCCGCTGCCCTATCTCATTTCCGCTGGCAAGGTGACGCAGAACAACATCCCCGTCCCGATGTACATCCTGTCGCGCCTCAATCTCGACTCGCAGGCGATCTCTGTTGCGCAGGAATACAAGGATCTCAAGGTTGGCCTGGATTCGTCTCCGTTGAAGGAAGTCTTCGCGAAGAAGAAGGCCGAGGGCAAAGAGGTCAAGGTTGCCATGACCTTCCCGGGTGGCACGCATGACGCGTGGATCCGCTATTGGCTGGCCGCTGGCGGCATCGATCCCGATAAGGACGTGTCCACGATCGTCGTGCCGCCGCCGCAGATGGTTGCCAACATGAAGGTCGGCAACATGGACGCGTTCTGTGTCGGCGAGCCGTGGAACGAACAGCTGGTCAACCAGGGAATCGGATTTACGGCCTGCACCACAGGCGAAATCTGGAAGAAGCATCCTGAAAAAGCGCTCGGCATGCGCGCCAGCTTTGTCGATAAGAACCCCAAGGCCACCAAGGCCCTGATGATGGCTGTTATGGAAGGCCAGATGTGGGCCGACGACATGGCCAACAAGGAGGAAATGGCCGAGATCCTGGGCCGTCGCCAATGGTTCAATGTGCCGGCTGTTGATGTTGCCGGTCGCCTCAAAGGCAATATCAATTACGGCAACGGGCGCAAGGCCGAAGGCACAGACCTTTATATGAAGTTCTGGGCTGACAACGCGTCCTATCCTTACAAGAGCCACGACGCCTGGTTCATCACGGAAGATATCCGGTGGGGCAAGTTTGAACCCACAACGGACATCAACGCACTGGTGAACAAGGTCAACCGCGAGGATATCTGGCGCGATGCGGCAACTGCCCTCAGCGTCAAGAACATCCCGACCTCCACGTCACGCGGCGTCGAAACCTTCTTCGATGGCAAGAAATTCGATCCGGCCAATCCAAGTGCCTATCTCGCCAGCCTTGCGATCAAGCGCGTCGCCTGATCCTGCAAACTCTCATTGTGACGAGGACCCCATGGCTCTAGCCCTTGTAAAACAGGACACCACGCCGTCGCAGACAGCATCCGTGCCGCAGGAAACTGCGGCCGGTGCCGTGCCAGCGCCTGAGGCCCTCGTGACGCCATCTGCAACATCCCCTGCACAGCAATCGGCTTTTTCAAAATATTCCGGCGCATCCGGCACCTGGGCCATGACCCATGTGCTGCCGCCGCTGATCATGACTCTGCTGGTTTTCCTCGTCTGGCAAATCCTCTGCAGCCAGACGAATGCAACGCTGCCATCGCCCACACGCATTTGGGCAGATGCAAAAGACCTCATCATCCATCCATTCTTTAATTACGGCAGTCAGGACATCGGCCTTGGCTGGCGTGTTGCTGTTTCACTCCAGCGTGTGGCCGTCGGTTTTGGATTTGCCATTGTTGTCGGCGTGTTGATGGGCGCCGTGGTTGGCCAATCGGTCTGGGCCATGCGCGGGCTTGATCCGATCTTCCAGGTGCTGCGCACGGTGCCGCCCCTTGCCTGGCTGCCCATTGCGCTCGCCGCATTTCGTGACAGCCGACCCTCCGCCATCTTCGTGATTTTCATCACCTCTGTCTGGCCAATTCTCATCAACACGGCTGTGGGCATTCGCAATATCCCGCAGGATTATCGCAACGTGTCGGCCGTTCTGCGGCTCAATCAGGTCGAGTTCTTCTTCAAGATCATGCTGCCCTCCGCAGCACCCTATATCTTCACCGGGCTTCGCATCGGCATTGGCCTCGCGTGGCTTGCGATTGTTGCAGCTGAGATGCTGACCGGCGGTGTCGGCATTGGTTTCTTCATCTGGGATGCGTGGAATTCGTCGCGCATCGCCGACATCATCGTCGCCTTGTTCTACATCGGCATCGTCGGTTTCGTGCTTGACCACCTCGTTGCCGCCGTCGGCAATCTGGTGGCGCGCGGCGCTGGTTCCAACTAAGCGGAGATTTCACATGGCTGCTCCTTCGATCAAAGCCTATCTTCGCCTCGACCATGTCGGCAAAAGCTTCAGCCGCCGCGGTATCACCAGCGAAGTGTTGAAAGACATCGAACTCTCCGTCGACAAGGGCGAGTTTGTTGCCATCATCGGCCACTCGGGCTGTGGCAAGTCCACCATGCTCAATCT
>CAIZGQ010000052.1 GCA_903932565.1 uncultured Hyphomicrobiales bacterium | reverse complement strand
GGCGCGAGGAAAGAAGTGGTTGAACGCGTCTATGTAGCGCATGAGCGCCCTCCGTGGATCGTCTCTGATTATGAATGACGTTGATGGGACAACGTGTGGCGGACACTAGAAGGTTTTACTGAAAAGGGGAAACCCCCCGTGAGCATAAATTGTCCGTGAGTCCTTGGCTTCGGGCAGCACGCAGACCAGCACCCAGCGCGCTGGCTGCGGAGCTTCTGACGACAGTCGCGATATGAACAGCCACGCAGAATGATGTGACGGCGAGGACCGCAAGCGCGCGTTTCAACGCTGCCCAACTGATGAAGAAGCGTCAAGGTTAAGCGCTTTTAATTCGCATTCTATACACCAATTCAGATGTGATTAACCCACGGAAGTAAATGGGAAATTCAGCTTATTGCTTAAACTCGTCTTCATTTCCCGTCGCTAAGTTTCATTTCAACGGGGCGACGACAGAGCGTCCTCGAAAAATCAAATGTAACGGGGACTACCATGAACGCAGTTGTCAAATCCGAAGTGTCTGCCGCCCGCGCTGAACGCATTGGTGAGGTTCGCCCCGCCTATCTGGAAGCGCTCACCCTCGTCGAGCGTCTGCATCGCCGCCTGCTCGATGTCATCAAGGACGAATTCGATCGTCGTGGCCGCAGCGACATCAACGCTGTCCAGGCTCTGCTGCTCTACAACATCGGCGATAAGGAACTGACCGCTGGCGAGTTGCGCACACGCGGCTACTATTTGGGCTCGAACGTGTCCTACAACGTCAAGAAGCTGGTGGAGATGGGCTATTTGCACCACGCCCGCTCACGCATTGACCGCCGCTCGGTCCGCATCAGCCTGACAGAGAAGGGCGAGGCGGTTCACCAGATCGTCGGCTCGCTCTATGAAAAGCACGTGATGACGGTCGAGCAGATCGGCGGCATTTCGAGCGATGAGTTCGTGCGCATGAACCAGGCCCTGCAGCGTCTGGAGCGCTTCTGGACCGACCAGATCCGCTACCGCCTCTGAGCCGCAAACTTCAATCCGCAAACGGCATCACATCAATTTGATCGATCTAAAGGGGCACCGCCGCAGCGGTGCCCTTTTTTCGTGGTTTGAAACCTTTGAACGGTGAAAAGACATCCGATCTACCTGGGTCTCACCGATCCGGATTTTCTGTGACGCGACCGCCACAGGTCCTGGATCTTGTGCGTTTCAGGGCCCAATCAGGGCGAAACGGGCGATCTCGCCACGAAACCGCCTGCATGTTCGTTCTTTTTTGACCATGAGTGTGATAATCCAGCGACAACTTGGATTGAGTCTTTCGGCGTTGCGTCCAGACGAGACTGTTTTCCAGCGTTCCCGGATTTGGATTTGCGGCTGAGCGGGGGTGGGCATTTGCCCGGGACCTTCCATCAAGGACCGCTATTGGTATTGGAGCAACGCGTGACACAACAATTCCGCCCCCTTTCGCGCCGGCATGTGTCTGCCGGTTTGGCCGCCGCCAGCGGTTTGTCGCTGGTCCCCACCTTCTCGAGCGCCTGGGCGGCACCAGCCGACGGCAATTTCGGGCAGGCTGAGTGGGTCCAGAAATACGACACCGACCCGAGCCAGTCCGTGCAGCGCACGACCACGCCGATCTTGTCGGCCCAGACGGTCGCCGCCACCGAGCAGGCCATTCAGGCTTATCAGCAGATCGTCGCGCAGGGCGGCTGGCCCCAGGTTCCCAACCGCCAGACTTTGAAGACTGGCACAAGAAGCCCGGCGGTTGTGGCACTCCGACAGCGCCTGATCGTATCCGGCGACCTTGGTCCAGGCACCGGCACCTCGCCCGTATTCGATTCCTATGTGGAAGCAGCGGTCCGTCGCTTTCAGGCCCGCCATGGCCTTGGCATGACAGGCGTCGTCGCCGAGCAGACGTTCGACATGCTCAACGTGCCAGCGGATGTTCGCCTCAGCCAGTTGCAGATCAACCTCGTGCGCCTGCGGTCCTTCGCCAGCAATCTGGGTGGTCGCTACGTGACGCTCAACATTCCGGCGGCCGAGGTCGAGACGGTGGAGGGTGGCACGGTTGTCACCCATCACATTGCAGGTGTCGGCAAGATTGATCGCCAATCCCCGGTCATGCAGACCCGCGCCCTCGACATCAACTTCAACCCGTTCTGGACCGTGCCGGCATCCATCATCCGCAAGGATCTGATCCCCAAGATGCAGCACGACCCCAATTACCTGACCGACAACCATATCCGCGTGATCAGCAAGGACGGGCAGGAAGTTCCCCCAACGTCGATCAACTGGAATTCGCTCGATGCGGTGAACTTCAAGTTCCGCCAAGATCCAGGTGGCGATGTGAATTCGCTTGGTTTTGTGCGCATCAACATTGCCAATCCCTACGGCGTGTACATGCACGACACCCCGTCGAAAGGCATTTTCGGCGACGACTTCCGCTTCGTATCGTCTGGCTGCGTCCGCGTTCAGAACGTCCGCGACTATGTGGCGTGGCTCCTGAAGGACAATCCGGGCTGGGATCGCGACAAGATCGACGACACGATCCGCTCGGGCGAGCGCGTGGACGTTAAGATCGCCGCGCCGGTCAATGTTTACTGGGTTTACGTCACAGCCTGGGCCAATGACGGCCTCGTCCAGTTCCGCGATGATATCTACAAGCGCGACGGTTTTGGCGGGGCACCCGTGCAGGCTGCCAAAATTGGCGGTCCGGAAGAGATGACACTGGCAGCGCCCGCCACACGTCCGCAGCGCGTCCAGCCGGTCAACATGCCGGATCAGGACGAGTAATTCTCTGCAAACCGACTTTGACGATTAAAAGCCCGCTGGCGCATGTCGGCGGGCTTTTTTCTTGTCGCGCGGCGCACCAAATGTGCGCTCTGGCCGCGGCGCAACGCGGATTCGTGTCCTTCACCTGTCCGTCACATCGTGTTAAGGCGAAGCCAGATTTCACCACGGGGACGAGCACGGGTTGGATCGTCCAACCCGCGCCACATGCTCCAATTATCGGTCAGACCTGGTCTGCGCGAGGAGTTTCCATTCATGAGCCAGAGCTCCAGCCTTGCGGCCAGTGCCGCCCTTTCAAACTCCTTTTTCGGTGCCACGCTCGCCGAGGCCGATCCGGAGATCGCGCGCTCGATCGAGTTGGAACTCGGTCGCCAGCGCGAAGAAATCGAGTTGATCGCGTCTGAAAACATTGTCTCCCGCGCGGTGCTGGAAGCGCAGGGCTCGGTGATGACCAACAAATACGCGGAAGGCTACCCGGGCCGCCGTTATTATGGTGGCTGCCAGTTCGTTGATATTGCTGAGAAGCTTGCGATTGAGCGGGCGACGCGCCTGTTTGGATGCAAGTATGCCAATGTGCAGCCAAATTCCGGCAGCCAGGCCAATCAGGCTGTGTTTCTGGCGCTGCTGCAGCCTGGCGACACATTCATGGGACTGGATCTTGCCGCTGGCGGGCATCTGACCCATGGCTCGCCCGTCAACATGTCAGGCAAGTGGTTTCATGCGGTGAGCTATGGCGTCTCGCCGGAAACAGGCCTCATCGACATGGATGCGGTTGAGAAAATGGCCCACGAGGCCAAGCCAAAACTCATCATCGCAGGTGGTTCGGCCTATGCCCGGCATTGGGATTTCGCCCGCTTCCGCAAGATTGCGGATGCCGTTGGCGCGTATTTCCTGGTGGATATGGCGCATTTCTCGGGGCTGGTGGCCGGTGGCGCACATCCTTCGCCGTTCCCGCACGCGCATGTGGTGACGTCCACGACCCACAAGACCCTTCGCGGTCCGCGTGGCGGCATCATCCTCACGGACGAGGAAGACTTCGCCAAGAAGATCAATTCGGCGATTTTCCCCGGCCTTCAGGGTGGTCCGCTGATGCACGTGATTGCTGCCAAGGCGGTGGCGTTCGGCGAGGCGCTGCGTCCCGACTTCAAGATCTACGCGCGTCAGATTGTGGATAACGCCAAGGCGCTCGCCTCCTCCCTGACCGAGCGCGGCTTTGATCTCGTGACCGGTGGCACGGACAACCACCTCATGCTGGTCGATCTGCGCTCGAAGAAGCTGACCGGCAAGGCGGCGGAGGCCGCCATGGGCCGGGCCCACATCACCTGCAACAAGAATGGTATTCCGTTCGATCCGGAAAAGCCGTTCGTGACCTCTGGCGTTCGGCTCGGGACCCCGGCGGCGACCTCGCGCGGCTTTGGAATCGCAGAGTTTCAAGAGGTCGGTCGCCTGATCGCAGAGGCCCTCGATGGCCTCGCGCGCAATGGCGAAGAGGGCAATGCGGCTGTCGAAGCCTCGGTTCGGGAGCGGGCCAGCGCCTTGACCCGTCGCTTCCCGATTTACTGAAGCGGCAAAAATCGTCTCGCCGGACTCGACAATGGTCGCGGTCGCGGCTCAAGGATGGCGTATATTTGTGAAGTCGGGCGGGCGTCGCGTTGTACGCTGACCCGGCTTCACTCGTCGCCAAGGGCGCAGCGCGCGCCGCCAGGATAGCCATGCGTTGCCCCTATTGTGGAAGTCTCGACACGCAGGTGAAGGATTCGCGGCCGACGGATGATTCCGCCTCGATTCGGCGACGCCGCGTCTGCCCAGATTGCGGTGGGCGCTTCACCACCTTCGAGCGTGTGCAGCTGCGTGAGCTGATCATTGCCAAGAAATCCGGTCGGCGCGTGCCGTTTGACCGGGACAAGCTGATGCGGTCCGTCTCCATTGCGTTGCGCAAGCGCCCGGTCGAGCCCGAGCGGATCGAGCGCATGGTCAACGGCATTGTCCGCCAGCTCGAAAGTCAGGGCGACGGCGACATCCCGAGTGATCGCATTGGCGAGCTGGTGATGGAGGGTCTGAAGTCCCTCGATGGCGTGGCCTATGTGCGCTTTGCCTCGGTCTATCGGAATTTCCGCGAAGCGAGCGATTTCAACTCGGTGATCGATGAGATCGCCGCCCATAATCCTGACCTTGATCCAGACGACGAACCCAAAGCGACCAAACTGCATCTGGTCCCGGCACCCGAAGATACATGATGGCCGCAAGCGTGACCGATACGGCGACGGACGAAAGCTTTATGGCGGCAGCCCTGACTTTGGGGCGTCGGTACATGGGGCAGACGTGGCCCAACCCTGCCGTAGGAGCGCTCGTGGTGCGTGACGGCCAGATCGTTGGCCGTGGCATGACCAAGCCCAGTGGCAGACCCCATGCCGAGACCGAGGCCTTGCAGGAAGCCGGTGATCTGGCGCGTGGTGCGACGCTTTACGTCACGCTGGAGCCCTGCAGCCATCACGGCCTCACGCCGCCCTGCGCAGACGCTGTGGTTGCGGCAGGCATCACGCGCGTGGTCTCGGCGCTGGAAGATCCCGACGCGCGCGTCGCTGGGCGCGGCCATGCCCGCATGGCGGCAGCTGGCATCGACGTCGTCACCGGCACCCTGCAGGCGGAGGCCCACCGCGCCCATCTCGGCCATATTCTGCGCGTGACCCAAGGGCGTCCCATGCTGACCTTGAAGTTGGCCGAGACGGCGGACGGGTATGCCGCTGGAGGAGATCACGATCCGCGCCTGATGATCACCGGGCTTGCCGCCAACAATCGCGTGCAGATGTGGCGTGCTTTCCACGACGCCGTGATGATCGGCGTGGGGACGGCCCATGCGGATGATCCGCTGCTAACGGTCCGCTTGCCCGGCCTTGAGCGCAAGCCCTGGCGCATCGTCCTGGATACAAAGCTCAGTCTGTCACTGCGGTCGCGGTTGGTGTCCACCGCGCAGGATTGGCCCGTTCTCGTGATCTGTGGCGAGGCCGCCCCCAAGGATGCCGAGACCGCACTGATCAAGGCGGGCGTTCATGTCACCCGCGTGGCGATTGCGGCAGATGGCCATCTCGATCTTGCTGCGGCGCTTGGCGCTCTGGCGGCGCGTGGTCTGACCCGTATTTTCAGCGAGGGGGGACCAACGGTGGCAAGCCATCTGGTCCGCCAGGACCTGGCTGATGAAGTGGTCATTGTGCGGGCACCGCGACCGCTGTTGCGACCCGGTGTGCCCTCACTCCAGGACGCTGCGCGCGTGGCGCTGGCAGACCAAAATCACTGGCGTCCGTACGACGTTGAAGCCGCAGGGATCGATCAGATCCTGCGCTACGAAAGGGTTGGGGCATGTTTACCGGTCTTGTGAGTGATGTCGGCACGATCGTCTCGATCGAGGATCGCGGCGAACTCAAGCGCATTCGCATCGCGTGTTCCTACCCGGCTGAGGGCATTGCGCTGGGCGCATCGATTGCTTGTTCTGGACCCTGCCTGACGGCCGTTGCAATTGGCGCCATGCCAGCTGGCTCCGCCCAGCCGACCTGGTTTGATGTGGATGCCGCAGCCGAGACGTTGGCGCGCACGACCGTGGGCCACTGGCATGTCGGCCACCGCATAAACCTCGAGAGATCGTTGAAAATTGGCGACGAGTTGGGCGGGCATCTCGTCACCGGCCATGTGGACGGCGTCGCGACGCTGATCGCACGCAGCGACTTTGACGGGATGGCGAAATTCGACATCCGCGCGCCGCTCGCCTTGGCGGGCTTCATTGCGGAGAAGGGCTCTGTCTGCCTGGACGGCACGTCGCTGACCGTCAACAGCGTTGAAAAAGACATGCTCTCCGTTCTGCTGATTCCGCACACGCTCGCCGTGACCACGTGGGGCGACACAAAAGAGGGAGATCATCTTAATATCGAGGTTGATCTGATGGCCCGCTATGCGGCTCGGTTGGTCGACGCGCGTGCGGAGCTTGGGACCGCTCAGACATCGTAAATCTTTTGCGCGCATGTTTAACGCTTCCAATGTTGCGTTGAGTGTTGCGTCATGAAGATCAGGTCCGTGTCCCTGTCTCGCATCCTTCCCCTTTGCCTCTCGCCTGCGGCGGTGGCCCTCGGGTTCGTGCTGATGAAATCAGCCCCGCTGGGCGTTGTCGCGCCGCCATCGCAGCCGGTGGCCATGCCCGATCACACGCCCTGGACGGCTGTGCGCGCGGCACGCATGCCCACCGGCAGCCTGCGCTAAAGGCCTTCATCCCCTGTTCAGGAACGATCCCTCACCTGCAAAGGCAGGACCGCATGCGCCTGCTCTGGCAGGCGTCGCGGTGAAGACGACAGCATGCGAGGGGTTGGCATGAAGGAACATTGGGTCACGTTTGCGCGCTACAACGCCTGGGCCAATGGCTTGGTCTATGACCATGCGGCCGGGTTGGGGACCCGTGATTATCGCTCGGACCGTGGGGCTTTTTTCAAATCGGTGCACGGCACGCTGAATCATATGCTGACCACGGACCGCATCTGGATGAAGCGGTTTACGGGGCAGGGCGATGCGCCAAGTCGGCTCGATGCCGTTTTGTTTGAAACGTTGCCCGAGCTGCGCGTCGCGCGCGAAGCGGAAGATGCCCGCATCATTCATTGGGTCGAGAGTCTGGAAGATGCCGATCTGGAATAGACATTCCAATACCAGCGCATCAGCACGCCGGAGCGCTTTGAGCAGCAGCTCAGCCCCGCGCTGGCGCATTTCTTCAACCACCAGACCCACCATCGCGGCCAGCTGCACACGCTGCTCACCTCCCTGACGGGGGCGGGGCCTGAGCTCGATCTTTTGATTTTTGAGCGAGACTCGGGGCGGGGTGCCAGAGCCATCGGATAAGCCGCCACACGCGGCCGCTCTATCTTGCTTCGCGCCGGGGTCCGGGATCCCGGTCCTTGCCACCAGAGCCGTGCGTCTCTAATGAACGGGTCCAATCCTTTGAAGCCCGTCTGGAACTCCGCATGGCCGAAGCTCGCCGTTCTGCTGCCACATCTGCGGCCCTTGCCAAGGCTGTCGCCGGGGCCCGCATCCTGATCGTTGAGGCCCGCTATTACGACGAGATCGGCGACCTGCTTCTGGCCGGGGCCGAGCGCGCGGCACGCGATGCGGGCGTTGCGACCCATGTTGTATCCGTGCCCGGCGCGCTGGAAATTGCGGCCGCCATCGCCATCTGCTGCGACAATGCCGCCGAAGCCGGACAACCTTTTGACGGCGCGGTCGCGCTTGGCTGCATTGTGCGCGGCGAAACCTATCATTTTGAAGTCGTCTCCAACGAAAGCGCGCGGGGCCTGACCGATTTGGCCCTGTCCGACCTGCTGCCCATCGGCAATGGCATTTTGACAGTCGAGACAGATGAGCAGGCGATTGTGCGCGCCGATCCGGCCCGCGGCGACAAAGGTGGCGATGCCATGCGCGCGGCCCTGGCGCTGGTGGCACTCCAGCGACAGGCTGGGAGCCATTGATGATCGACGACATCCCCGCCGCCCCCGTCCCTAACCCACCTGCCAATCGTGCAGCCAATCGTGCTGCGGCGCGTCTCAACGGCGTGCAGGCGCTGTATCAGATGGAAGTGGGCAGCAAGGGCCTCAACGAAATCCTGGCTGAGTTTGAATCGCACTGGATCGGCGGCGAGATCGATGGCGAGACCTATATCGAGGCTGACATCGACTTCTTTCGTGACATTCTGCGCGGTGTGCTCGAACACCAGCGGCAGCTCGATCTGATGATCGATGAGACGCTGGCCAACGGCTGGCCGCTGAAGCGGGTTGAGGCTGTGCTGCGCGCCGTGTTGCGGGCGGGGGCTTACGAGCTCCTGCAACGCAAAGATGTGCCGGCCCGCGTCGTGATCAAGGAATATGTCGACGTCGCAGCCGCTTTTCTGGATCGCGATGAAGTTGGCATGACCAACGCCGTGTTGGACGCGCTGGCGCGCCACATGCGCGCGCCTGAGTTTGACGGCGCGCGCTGACACCACCCCATCCTGTGCTAGCCTCACGCCGATGGATGGCCTTTCAAACGAAGATGACCTGATCGCGCGCTATTTCGCGCCCCTCGCTGGCCCGGGCGGGTTGGGCCTGCGCGATGACGCGGCTTTGGTGCGCGTGCCCGAAGGCCATGAGCTGGTGCTCACCAAGGACGCTCTGGTTGCGGGGGTGCATTTCTTCGCAGACGATCCGTGGTGCGCCGTCGCGCAAAAGGCCCTGCGGGTCAATTTGTCGGACCTTGCGGCCAAGGGCGCACAGCCGCTGGGTTACCTGCTCGCCATCGCCCTGCCGCCGAACACCACGGCACCGCAGCTCGCGCAATTCGCCGAGGGCTTGAAGCTCGATGGCGATGCCTTCGGGCTGCCGCTGCTTGGCGGCGATACGGTGCGTACTCCCGGGCCCTTGACGATCTCGGTGACAGCTTTGGGAAGCGTCCCCATGGGGCAGATGGTGCTGCGCACCGGCGTTCAGCCGGATGACAGGCTTTATGTCACTGGCACGATTGGTGATTCAGCGCTTGGCCTGCAATCCCGGCTGCATCCCGAGCACGCGGTCTGGTCCAGGATTGGCGCGAGGCATTTGACGCACCTGCAGCAGCGCTATCTGCTTCCCCAACCGCGCAACGGGTTGGCGTCCGTGCTTGGACAGTTCGCCCATGGCGGGATGGACGTGTCGGACGGGCTGATCGGGGACCTCACCAAGATGCTGAAGGCCTCCGGAGTGACGGCGCAGGTTGAACTGGGTGCCATCCCGCTGTCCGACGCCGCACGCGCAGCGATTATTGCGGAGCCGCGCCTGTTCGAGACGGCGGTGACGGGCGGGGATGATTATGAATTGCTGATTGCCGTGCCCAGCGCGCAGGCCGCCGCCTTTGAATCGGCCGTCCAGGCCCTTGATGGTGTGGTCACGCAGATTGGCGTGGCCGAGGCTGGCACCGGCGCGCCCCTTTTCCTAAGCTCGCATGGGGAAGCCGTGTCGTTTGCGCGGCAGTCTTTCAGCCATATTTGAATGCCAAAATCTTAGGTTAATTTTTGTTAAGAGCGTTAACGTCAACCTTAACAAAAAGTTCCACAGAAACCTGAACCATCGTGGTCCGCGACACTATCCTCAGCATGAGCTTTGCTGTAACGTCTAACTTATGAATCAGGTTTGATTCTTTATGACTAATTAATTTTTACCTTTCTTGAAGAGGAGTTTTTTTTATGTCCTCAGCCTATCAGTCCATTCAGGCGCTCGATATTTCAAACGCCGCCCCCACGCAGCCGGACATGGAAGATGCCATCAAGGTTCTGGATGGGGACGATTCTGAAACAAAGCATCCCCTCCGAGCTCCTCTTGCAGATTATGAAATTCTGGCGCGCTTCCGCCATGCCTTGCGTTCCTATCTGGCTGATAGCGAACGAGTTGCGGCCGAGGCTGGTCTGACGGCGCAGCGTTATCAGGCCTTGCTAGCGATTCGCACCCGCCCGCTGACGCAACCCATCAGCGTGGGCGAGCTTGCCAAGCACCTCGTCATTCGTCCTCACTCGGCAGCCGAACTGGTGGCGCGGTTGGAAGGCGCCGGCCTGATCGTCCGCAAGGAAGATCCGTTGGACCGCCGCCGCGTCCTGCTGATGCTGAGTGAGGAGGGCGAGCGCCGCCTCTCCGTTATCGCCGAACTGCAAATCCGGGAACTGTCCGAGCACCGCCAGACCTTCTCCCGCATGATTGACATGCTGCCGGTGCCGGTTTCGGTCTGACACGCCTTCCAACACCAGTGTGACGCGAGAGATTGCGCCACGCGCATGCGTGACACTGCTGCGGCTTGATTTCACGTGCACCGTTGCCGACATCTGAGGGCCCGCATTGGTCGTGCCTTTGGAGACGCTCGCAGCATGTCGCCACCTGAGACTTCAGGAGCTGGAAACACCGTCGATGGGCCGACGGTCATACCAGGCGTGCCACCTGAACGCCTGCCGGATGACGCCTCCATCGCTGCACTCGCAGAGCTTCTGCGCCAGTCTGAGCGGATCGTCGCGTTCACGGGCGCAGG
>CAIZGQ010000051.1 GCA_903932565.1 uncultured Hyphomicrobiales bacterium | reverse complement strand
GACAAGGCCCAATCGTCTTATTGCTCAAGTTTTAGATAAAACTCTCTTCAATTCAATTAACGCCGATCATTGGCCTGTCATCATGAAATGACACATCCTCAAGAGTTGACCTAACGGCAACTCACAGCTTGTATAGCCACCGGTGTATGTTACGAGTGATCAGGAACGGCGTCCAAAAAACGGGAGCCGAAGATTCCAAACTAAAAAAGTAAAAAGGGAGCGAACCACATGACGGGGCATCCTGTTCCAGACATCGTCACTTTTAAAGCGCGTGATGGTGTTGAATTGTCCGCCGCGGTCTATCGGCCCCAAACGGCTGAACCGGTTCCCGCCCTGTTTGCTGCGGCGCCCTATCGCTTCGACAACAATAGCCTACCAGCGAGCCCGCAATTTTTGTGGCGTGAGACCGGCCCGATCGATTTTTATGTGGCGCAGGGTTACGCCTATGTGCATCTCGACCTGCGCGGCTGCGGACGCTCCGGCGGCTCGTTCGAGTTTCTTGGACCGAACGAACAAACAGATCTTTATGATGCCATCGAATGGATTGCGGCGCAGCCGTGGTCCACGGGCAAAGTTGGCAGCATCGGCCAATCCTATTTCTGCATGGTGCAATGGTTCCTTGGCAAACTCGCACCACCTTCGCTCGCCTGCATTGGCGCGCATGATGGTCTTGCGGAGGTCTACAATGGCGGGGTTTATCATGGTGGAATCGCCTGCGACTTCTTCCCAGGCTATTGGTGGTATCAGAACCGGTTCATCAATCGCTTTCCAGCGTCTGGGCCAGGGCGCGCTCAGGATACGGACCTGATGCAACTCATCGCGGCGCACCCGCTATATGATGATTTTTGGCACGAACGCAGCGCACAGCATGTGCTTGACCAAATCAAGGTACCCCTCTTTTCCAGCGGCGTCTGGGGCAAAATGCAATTGCACACGCGTGGCAATATCGACGGATATCTGAAAGCGCGCGGTCCGAAAAAACTGCGTATGTCGGGAGCCCTCAATGCCTGGGCAGCAGCAGCTGAATTTGCGAGCTCCACCTTTCATGAACGCGTGCTCCTGCCGTTTTATGATCGCTATCTCAAGGACATCGACAACGGATGGGAGCACCGCCCCAACGTCGAATACGCTCTGCGCGGCAGCGACATTGTCAAAACCGCTGACCAATGGCCGCCCGCCGATGTGGTCTATCGCACCATGTACCTCAACGCTGCAAAGAGCGGTTCTGTCACATCCTTGAATGACGGCGGACTGGCGGACGATTTACCGCCCGACGCACCATCGACGAGTTACACATATCCGGTGCCAGGTTGGGTTGCTGGCACCACGGGTTTTGGGCCGACGGGGCCCGCTGGCGGCTTTGATCCGGCTCGCCGCGTACTCACCTTCACGAGTGCGCCATTGCCAAAAGATCTCGCAATCGCAGGGCCTATTCGCCTCACGCTTTATGCCGCTTCAACCGGCACGGATACAGACTTTCATATCAAGCTCAGCGATCAGCGCCCGCAATCACCTGAGGATCGCAGCAAAGGGTTGAACCCATCGTACGAGATTGTTTCTCGCGGCTGGCTGCGTGCATCCCATCGCACACTTGATGAGGCGCAATCAACACGGGAGGTGCCGGTGCACCTGCATGACCGGGAAGTACCTCTGGTTCCCAACGACATCGCGCGTTTTGAAATTGCGATTGAGCCGCAGGCCTATTTCTTTAAGGCGGGACATCGCATTCGTCTTGAAATCTGCTGTGGCGACAGTCCGGTGACTGAAGCGCTTTGGCCACATTATTATCGGCCCGACAAGATGGGTACCGACACGATCTATCATTCGGCCGAGCACCCTTCAGCACTTGTGCTGCCGATGATCGAGGTCTGACCCAGTGATCCATGCACCCTATTGGACATGGCGCGTGCCCTTGCGTTAAGTCAGCGGCATGACGTGGAAACCGGATTGGCGCGATCTCATCGCGGGTGTCTCTGTGGCTGGGCTCATGTTGCCCGAAGCGGTGGCCTATGCCGGCATAGCTGGCCTTCCGCCGCAGCGTGCCATCCTGGCCGCTATTGCAGGCTCACTGGCCTATGTCGCTGTTGGGCGAAGCCGGTTTGCCATTGTTGCGCCCACATCCTCCTCAGCGGCGATCCTTGCCGCCGCATTGGCAACCCTGCCTGGTGATGGAACGCAGAAGGCCGTCCTCGCGACGCTCGCCGTTGTCATCACTGGTAGCTTCTTTCTCATTGCGGCTTTGGGCCGTCTTGGACGCATCACCAGTTTTATCGCACGGCCTGTGCTGCGCGGCTTTGCCTTTGGCCTCGCAATCACGATCATCCTGCGCCAACTCCCAACGCTGCTCGGACTTGATCTTCACGAGCCGAATATTTTCAAGCTCGTGCTTGCGATCGCGAGCAGCGTGCAGAACATCAACCTGGCAAGCGCAAGTGTCGGCGTCGCCGCATTACTTGTTCTTCTTGCCATGAAGCGCGTCCCGGCAATCCCTGGTGCCAGCATCGTACTTCTATCTGGCGTTGCAGTGTCTTACTTGTTTGAATTGCAGGCGCACCATGTCGCAGTCGTCGGGTTGATTGATGCGCGCCCCTCCTGGCCCGTTTTTCCCCATGTGCAATGGTCCGACCTGTCGCAGCTTGCGCAGCTGACATTGCCGCTGGCGCTCATCCTATTTGCCGAGAGCTGGGGTACGATGCGGTCTTTGGCACTGCGCCATGGCGACACGTTGAGCGCCAATCGCGAACTGACCGCGCTTGGCATCGCCAATATGGCGAGCGCGCTTGTGCAAGGCATGCCGGTGGCAGCTGGATTTTCGGCTGGCTCGGCGAGTGAAGCCGCTGGTGCCACCAGCAAACTCACCGGAATCATAGCGGCCCTTTCCCTTGCTGCACTGGTTGGCTTTGCAGCTTGGCTTGTCGCCTATCTGCCCCAACCTGTGCTGGCAGCCGTTGTCATCGCAGCCCTGACCCACGCCTTAAACATCAAACCGCTGCTGCAATTGTGGAGGCTTGACCGCGATCAGTATGTGGCGATTGCGGCGACCGCCGGTGTCATTGGATTTGGCGTAACAAATGGCATGCTGATCGCCATTGGCCTGTCGCTCGCCTCACTCTTGCGGCGCTTGGCCAGTCCACAAATTCTTCAACTTGGCCGCATCGCATCGAGCCATGATTATGTTGCGCTCGACCGACATCCCGAGGCCGTTGTGCTGGATGGCCTTGCGATCTGGCGGCCTGTTGAACCCCTGTTTTTTGCGAATGCCGAGAGCATTCTCACGGCCGTCGAGGCGGCGCATGTCAATCGCGCAGGTACCGAAAGTCTGATTGTCAGCCTTGAAGAAACGTTTGATCTCGATTCAACTGCGCTTGAAGCCTTGTGTGAATTTGATACGCGCATGCAGGGCAAAGTCAGTGGCCTGCACTATGCCCGCGTGCGCGACCGCGTCCGCGATCTCGTGACGCTTGCAGGCAATTCGACGTTTGAGGCGCGCTGCCATTTCAGTGTGGCGGATGCTGTGCAGACATGCCGTCACCCACGCGCGTCGGGATCATCGACGAAATCTTGACAGCGGCAACGTCATCGCCACGGCGACAAACGTTACACTTTAAAATGCGAACGCAGATTGTCTTCCGCTGCTGCACGCCGCATGTGCATCGCAGCACAGCTTTCCACCGAGCCGCGTACACAGCTAACGTAACGGAAGCATCTGATTTCACAAAGTTTGAGGGTTTAATTGATTCAAAAGGGTTTGCGCCTAACCCTTAAGTCCTGCGCCGTTCTACCTCGCAAAGGTGATCCAAAAATTTGAAGCCATTGGCGAATTCAAACTTGGTGACCCGATCAGAACGTCTGTCGACCAAGCCTAAATCAATCGACGGCATCTCGATAAGTTCCAGCAAACCACCTCGCGCCTCATACCAAATTGAACCCGCTCCGGGCCCAGCCTGCAAGCACCCAAGTACCAGACAAAAAATGCTTCAATAGCGTCATCAGAGAGTAAGTATGAAGATCCTCTCGAGCGTCCTCGTCAGTGCCACGCTGCTTCTCACAGGCATGTGGGCGGCGATTTGGGTTCAGGTCGAGCACGAGCGAAGTGCGGCGATTGAAACGGCCGTCAATCGCAATCAAAATCTGGCTGTCGCATTTGAACAATATGTCACGCGTACCATTCAGGGCGCTGATCTCCTGACCCGTACAATGAAGGCACAGATCGAACGTGCCGGAGCGGAAGCAGCGCTCCATCAGGCCGTTGCCGACGGATTGGTGAATACAAATCTCTACTACGGTGTTCAAATTCTGGACCAGAACGGATTTCTGTTAGCTGGCACGGTGCATCAAACGACGCCGGGGTTGAACTACGGAGACCGTGAACATTTTCGCGTTCATCGCCTGATTGCGGACCTTGGCGTCTATATCGGCAAACCCATTCCGCTGCGCCTGAGCGAAGGCACAGTCATCCCCATCACGCGTCGCATCAACCTGCCCGATGGAAGTTTTGGTGGTGTCGTCATCGTCATGGTAAAACCATCGCGATTCACCGAGTTTTACAAAGATGTCAGCATGGAAGGAGATGATTTTATCGCTCTGGTTGGTCTTGATCGGATCACGCGCGTTCGGCGCACCGGATCCACAGAAACATTTGGCGATGATCTGAGCAAGTCTTCCGTCTTTGCAAACCAGAGCCGAAAGGCATCCGACAACGTCCTGACGCGCGGTTATAAAGACGGCGAGATGCGCTACATCAGCTATCGCACCCTGACCGATTATCCGTTGATGGCAGCCGTCGGCATTTCACAAAAGGAAGTCATGGCGGATGTGCAGGCCCGCGCCCAAACCCTGATCCTGCTGTCAGCCGCGGTGAGTTTGGCGATCATTGGCATCACGGCTCTTCTTGTGATGGCGCTGCGCCGCAAGGATCTCGCCGTCATGCAATTGCAGATGACCGAGCGGCAACTCACCACGTTGGCGCTTCGCGATCCTTTGACCAAACTACCCAACCGCATACACTTGGAACAGCGTGGCGAAGATCTGATTGAAGCCTCAAAAATGTCTGGTCGGCCGATGGCCTGCCTGTTCATTGATCTTGATAATTTTAAATATCACAATGATGCGCACGGCCACGCGGTCGGCGATCTCGTGCTGCAAGCTGTCGCAGATGAAGTGCAGAAACTCGTGCGTGCGCGCGACCTTCTGGCCCGCTTGGGTGGCGACGAATTCGTGGTCCTTCTCTGCGATCTTGATGATGCGCGGCAGGAAAGTGCCTGCGTGGCCGAGCGCATCCTGGATCGGTTCGCCAACGCGATGCAGGTCGGCGGTCAGGATATGACGATCTCCGTCAGCATCGGCATCAGCCTCTTTCCCGAAAACGGCCTGACCCTGAGTGAACTTCTGCGCCACGCGGACGAAGCCATGTATTCATCCAAAGAGCGCGGTCGTGCCCGTTACAATTTCTTTTCGATCGACATGCGCCGCCAAAATGGTGAGAAGTTGCAGATGGAAAGCGCTATGCGCCGCGCCATCCGCAATCACGAATTTGAGCTTTACTATCAGCCCCAAATCAATCTGCGCACCGGCCAACCGGTTGGCGTCGAAGCCTTGCTGCGCTGGCACAATCCCGAGATGGGGCCAATTCCCACGGACCAATTCATCCCCATTGCAGAAGAAAGCGGATTGATCATCCCCATCGGCCAGTGGGTGCTGGAAACCGCGTGCCGTCAGATGCGGCTCTGGCACGCCTCTGGCCTGAGCGATCTTCAGCTCTCCGTCAACTTCTCTGCGCTGCAATTCAAACAGCCCGACCTGATCGAAACAGTGTCAGACGTTCTGCTGGAAACCGGCCTCAACCCGCGCTCGCTTGAACTTGAACTGACGGAATCGATGCTGCTGGGCTCCCGCGATGTGATCCGCGGCAAACTTGAAAGGCTGAAGCAGCTTGGCGTGTCACTCGCTTTGGATGACTTTGGCACGGGCTATTCGAACCTCCAGTACCTGAAGAAATATCCACTCGATACTCTGAAGATCGACCGCTCGTTCATTGCCGATCTTCCCCATGATGCAGACGGCGAAGCGATAGCCGGTGCTATCATCAGCATGGCACACAGCCTAGATCTGCGGGTGATCGCCGAGGGCATCGAAACGCAGGCTCAAGCGGACTCGGTCATCCGTAAAGGCTGCACGCTGGCACAGGGCTATCTTTATGCGCGCCCGATGTCAGCGCTCGCCTGCTTCAAGTGGCTACATGATCCAAAAGCGCAAGACAGCAATTCGATCCGTTCGGTTGCTTGAGGCAAAGGCTCAGGCTGGGGCTCACGTCGGGGCGTAACGCGGCGCCAACACCGCCGCACTGGCGGGGCATTTATAAGATTGTTTCATTTTGCGGTTGCGCCCGGGAGTTGTGCGCGTGATCGGCATGCGGCGTCTTTGCGTCTAGCAAAAGGCGCGCAAGGCTCGCCTGCAATTGTTCCTGACTGAATGGCTTCAAGAGGTAGGCGAAATCCTCCAGCCCGGAGCGTGCAGGCTTCAGATTGCCACTCATCAGCATCACCGGAAGATTGGGCCAGCGGATGCGGATGCGATTTGCAAGTTCGACCCCATCCACAATGGGCATTGCATAATCCGTCAGGACAATTTCGATCGACGGTTCGCTTTCCAGCCGCTGCAGGGCCTGCAGGGCTGACGCTGCCACGAGCACGGTGTGGCCCAAATCTTCCAGCATCGCGCAGAGCGCATTGCGCACGAGCACATCATCGTCAACGATAAGGATCTTCACGCGCCGCTCAGGGCTGGCAGGAAGCTCCGTGCGTGGCTGCGCTGCGGCCTCGCTGCGGCTGATGGGCAACCAGAGTTCTGCAACAGTGCCCATGCCCGGCGCACTCGTCAGGCGCAAGCGGCCGCCGGACTGAATGGCAAAGCCGTGGATCATTGAAAGTCCAAGGCCCGTGCCTTTGCCGATGCCCTTGGTGGTGAAAAACGGTTCGACAGCGCGCGCCAGCGTTTCCTCGTTCATGCCAATGCCATGATCGCGCACACTGATGCACACATAGCGGTCCGGTTTCAGTCCCAGCGAATTCGAAAGATCAAGCGATTGCTCGAATCCTTTGATGACAATATCGCCACCGTCGGGCATTGCATCCCGCGCATTCAGCACGAGATTGAGCAGGGCGAGTTCCAGCTGGTTGGAATCGATGAAGACTTTCGGAAGCGTCGCAGGCACGTCTATCGAAAGCTTATGCCCAGCGGGCAACAAATGCCCGATGAGGCCGGCCATGCCGGTTGCCAGCGCCGCGAGTTCAACCTGTCCGGGATCAAGGTCTTGCCGCCGCGCAAAGGCCAACAGACGCTTGGTCAATGTTACGCCACGCTCGGCACCCTCAATCGCGCCATCGATCAACATTTTTGTGCGCGCTTCATCCTTCGGGGTTTTGCGCAGCAGCGTCAAACAGCCCAGAATCACGGACAGGAGATTGTTGAAATCATGCGCGATGCCACCTGTCAGCTGGCCGATGCTGTCCATCTTGAGGGCTTGGCGCAATTGCTGCTCGGCAGCCAGACGTTGGCCACTTTCGTTGGCGAGTCGCTCAAGCGCATGACGTTCGGCGCGCGCCCGACGCAAGGCCAGGATCGTCACGCCAAGCAACGTCAAAGCTGCAACACCGGCGCCAATGCCGTAGATCTTGATGTTCCTGAACCAGCGCAGCAGGATTGTGGATTGTGTCGTGCCGTAAACGACATAGACCGGCTCGTCCTCGACCTTGCGATAAGCGTAGATGCCGACATCGTCGTCAGCCGGCCGGGCGATGGAAACAATGCCCAATTCAGGCGCCGCTTTGATGGCCTGCATCAACGGGTCATCCTGCGCAACCGCGAGCGAGTCGCGCGGCGGGTCGGACGCCAGCACCTGCCCGTCCACGCGCATCAGCATCGCATCATGCGCCAGCGTCGAGGCCGCCTCGGCATAAAAGCGGCTGGAGTAATCCGGACTGAGCGAGACGTGAACGGTCCCAACAAAACTTTTGTCCGCCGAGTTGCGGCGTCTGCTGATGGCAAATGATGGTGTTTTCGTCGCCTTACCGACAAACGCCTTGCTGATAAATGATCCGGAATCCTGATCCTCTTGTGCCTTGAAGAAGTCCCTGTCCTTCACGCTATCCTGAGGATTCCAATCGCTTGTGCCAGCGAGAATCCTGCCGTCCTTGTCTGTCACCCAAATGGAGACAAT
>CAIZGQ010000050.1 GCA_903932565.1 uncultured Hyphomicrobiales bacterium | reverse complement strand
TTGCCGTCGGAGCTGCCATGTGAGCACCTTGGCGAAAACATAGCCTCGATTCTGGCGGTGGTCCCCAAGCGCGCGCGCCGTGCCCTGCATGAAAAGGGTTCCGAAGTGGCGCCGGTTTTGACAAACGACAGGCCGCACGAGTCGCCGCCAACAATCGTGGCAAATGCTCCGTCAAGTGTTGTGCCAGCCTTTGTGCCAGCGGTTGAGCCAGCCGTTGTGCCAAGTGTCTTGCCAAAGATCGCTTTGCAGGAAAAAGCCAACATCACGCTGGTGGTTTCAGCTGACATGGATGGGCCTGCTGGTGCCGCCGCCTTGAAGTTTGGCCGCCAGATCGTTCGCAACGGACGGGCGCTTCTTTTGAATCTCGAACGCGGTGACGCCGATGCCGGCCTGGGCTTGTCGGATCTGCTCAGCGGCAAGGCCACGTTCACAGATGTCATTCGTCGCGACGATGCATCGCGATTGCATGTTATTGAACTCGGGCAGGGTGCTGTCATGCTCGGCGAGGCTTTTGATTTGATCATCGAGGCCTTAGCCCAGACCTATAGCTTCCTGATCATCAATGGTGGCGCAGCAGAGGGGGCTGTGTCTGACGCGCTCGCACGAACCTGCGATACGGCGGTGATCAGCGCGAGCCAAGCCGTTCGAACAGGACGCTTGGATATGTTGCGTGATCGGCTGCGCACGGCGGGTGCCCCAGAGGTCGTTGATATGCCGATCATTGACGATGAGACCCGTCAGGCAGCCTGACGGCCGCCGCCGTTTCAAGCGTTTCTGGTTTCAAGCGTCTTTGGGTTCAGCGTCCTTGGCTTCCATCCATTTGATGAGCGGCATCAGCGGGACGATCCAGAACAGCCCTAGAAAGGCATAGGCCAGGCCCTGCACGAGGCCGTTTGCCTCCTGCAGCACGCGGGCTTGCGACAACGCCATGGCCATGAGCGCATAAAAGATCACGAAGGTCATCATCGCCACGGCCCCGATGAATTTGCGCCGACGTTGCGTCATAAAGACCTCGGAAGATTGAGGGTCCACAGGATGGATCCCTTGGTGGTGCGACAGGGCGTCCGTGGACGGGACATCCCGACCGGCTTATGTCTCGCTCCATCCTGCGGATCAAGGCTTCATCTGCGGCTCAAATGGACCATTCGACGCATGAGCATCACTGATCATTTCGGGGCGTCGCAGTCCCAAACATCATCCATGTCCGCACCTTTGGCGCAGGGTCGCGCAATGGATCAGGACGCTCTGGCCGGGGTGCGCCTCTGGCTTTGGAGCATCGCAGCCCTGGTGTTTGCCATGGTTGTGGTGGGCGGCGCGACGCGCCTGACGGAATCGGGCCTGTCGATCACGGAATGGAAAGTCATCAGTGGTGTCATTCCGCCCCTGACAGACGCTGCATGGCTCGCAGAATTCGAAAAATACAAGCAAATTCCGCAGTATGCGCAGCTTTTCCCAACCATGGACCTGTCGCAGTTCAAGTCGATTTTCTTCTGGGAGTGGGGTCATCGCCTGCTTGGCCGCATCATCGGGTTTGCCTTTGCGGTCCCATTGGTCTGGTTCGCCATTCGTGGTCGCCTTCGTGGCAAACTGGCCTGGCAGTGCGCGGGCGTTCTCGCGCTGGGCGGTCTCCAGGGCTTTGTTGGCTGGTGGATGGTATCGTCCGGTCTGACCCAGCGGGTCGAAGTTGCGCCGGAGCGGTTGGCGACGCATCTGCTTCTCGCCTCGATCACATTTGCCACGGTCATCACCATTGCGGTTGGGTTGAAGCCGCAGCGGGTGGTGCCGGCTGAGCCGGGCCTGCGTCGCGTCGGCGTTGCTCTTGTGGCTTTGGTCCTGCTGCAAATTGGACTTGGTGCGCTCGTTGCGGGTGGCCGCGCCGGGCTTATCTACAACACGTGGCCCTTGATGGATGGGCACTTCGTGCCGCCCTTGGCGCACCTCACCAACCTTACCCCGGTGTGGCTCAACGTCCTTGAGAATGTGACGCTGGTGCAGTTCAACCATCGCATGCTGGCCTATACGGTCATGTTGGTTGCAGGCCTGCATGCCTTGCAGGTGTGGCGTTCGGATCGAAGCTTGAAGGCCATTGGCAGCACGCCCGCTGCCTTGAAGCGATCCCTGGCGCTCGCAGGTCTTGTCTCGTGTCAGGCTGTCATTGGTATCATCACTTTGTTACTCGCAGTTCCGCTTTGGGCCGGGCTGCTGCATCAGGCCTTCGCGATGATCGTGCTGGCAATGGCCACCGTGCATGCGCGCCTGATGTTCGGCCGGGCCTGAGAAAGCCCGGCCTTGTCTGCGCATGTTCTGATCAGGCCATCGCCTGATCGAGATCAGCCATGATGTCGGCCACATCTTCAATGCCGATCGACAGGCGAACGGTGTCGGGCCCAGCGCCCGAGACGACTTTCTGCGCATCGCTCAATTGCCGATGCGTGGTGGACGCCGGGTGAATGACCAGCGAACGCGTGTCGCCAACGTTGGCCAAATGCGAGAACAGCCGCAGTTTTGAGACGAGCGCGACGCCAGCGTCGTAGCCGCCTTTCAGGCCAAAGGTGAACACGGCTCCGGCCCCCTTGGGGCAATAACGTTGTGCCAGCGCGTGGTAGCGATCGGTCGCTAACCCGGGATAGCTGACCCAGCTCACGGCGGGATGGCTCGAGAGATGTTCCGCCACCCGCAAGGCATTGTCGGACTGGCGTTGCATGCGCAAAGGCAATGTCTCGATTCCCATCAGAATGAGAAACGCATTGAAGGGCGAAAGCGCTGGTCCCAGATCGCGCAGGCCCAGCACGCGGCAGGCAATCGCAAAGCCAAAATTACCAAAGGTTTCGCCCAAAACCATGCCGTTATATTCGGGCCGAGGGGCTGACAGCATGGGGTAGCGATCATCCGCCATCCAGTTAAACTTGCCGCCATCGACGATCAGACCGGCGATAGAATTTCCATGACCGCCCAAGAATTTCGTTGCTGAGTGCACAACGATATCGGCCCCGTGGTCAAAGGGCTTGATCAGATAGGGCGTCGCCAGCGTGTTATCGACGATCAGCGGAATGCGGGCCGCGTTGGCAATCTTGGCGATGGCTTCAAGGTCGCAGATTACGCCGCCGGGGTTCGCGATGGATTCAAGAAAGATTGCCTTCGTGTTGGGTCCGATGGCTGCCTTGAAACTGTCGGGCTGGTCAGGATCCGCCCAGCGCGGGGTCCAGCCATAGTTTTTGTAGCTGTGATTGAACTGGTTGATCGAGCCGCCATACAACTTTGTCGACGCCACAAAATCATCGCCAGGCGTCATCAGGGTATGCATCACCAGATGCTCGGCGGCATGGCCGGAGGCCACCGCAAGGGCGGCTGTGCCGCCCTCGAGCGCCGCAATCCGCTCTTCAAGCACGGCATTCGTCGGGTTGGTGATACGGCTGTAGATATTGCCAAACGCCTGCAGGCCAAACAACGCCGCTGCGTGGTCCACATCATCGAAAACGAACGACGTTGTCTGGTAAATCGGCGTCGCACGAGCCCCGGTAGACGGGTCAGGATGGGCGCCGGCGTGGACCGCGAGCGTGGAAAAGCCGGGTGCCGCGTGTTGGGTTTCAGCGCTCATTGGGTTGCTCCCTGCCGGACGTGTTTTGTGTGGCTTTGCATCTGGCGGCCCCGCCACTGCCGCCGGGGTTAGCGATTGCTCACCGGATTTGCGAAGTCCAGCCCCCTTTTCGGCAAGGCTGACGGCGATTTTATGCTGGAGCTTTTGACGGCCATTAAGGTCGCCGAAACAACCTCGTGCCATTGTGCAAGGACGTGCGATGCGGTGTGCTGATGTTCCGGCCCCCCCGCAGGTCGCTGAACACATCGGCCGGACGCTTGGAAAACCTTGCCTAGACCGACGCGTCGGTCTTTTGAGACTTTAATGACTGGAAACGCCGTGCCAGCCCCGATTCCGCCCGAACCCCAGACGGATAAGGTGGGAATCTCAAGGCTCTCCGTCTTCAATGGCGGGGTGATTTTGATGACCCGTCAGTTGCTTGGCTACGGGCTCAAGCTGATTGGCCTGTTTCTCATCACCCGCGTTCTGGGGCCTGAGCGCTACGCGGCCTATGTCGCGGCGGGAAGCCTTATCCAGTACCCGGTCAACATGTTTCTCGACGGTCTGAACGCCTATCTGGTCCTTGGCGGTCAAGAGCGAACGGAGGATGCCGAGCGCAATGTCCAGTCGATCCTTGCGATCCTGGCAACTGTGATTGTCCTGACGATCCTGACCTTTGCAGGACCTTTGGGCGATCTTACCCACATCCCCGACGCGGGTGCGGTGATGGTCGTCCTCGTGTTCTTCGTCCCGTTCCAGTTGCTGATGCTGCCAGCCTACACACGGCTTGAGCGCGCGCTGGAATATCGCAAGATTGCAGGCATCGAGCTCGCAGGGCAGGTCACATATTATGCTGTCGCGGCCCCCCTGGTGCTGAATGGCGGCGGGGCCGTCAGTCTTGCATATGGGTTCGTCGCCCAATGGGTGGTGTCATTCTTTTGCACTTTCTTCTTCACGCGCATGGTGCCACGACTGGGGTTCTCGTGGCCCGTGGCGGTCAAGATCGTTCGATTTGCGCTGAGTTATTCCCTGGTTAGTTGGACATGGCAGTTGAAGACGCTCATCAACCCGCTGCTGGTTGGGCCTTTGCTGGGCGCGAACGCGCTCGGCATTGTCGGCATGGCCAACACTGTGGTTGATCTTTCAGCCTTCGTGAAAACCATCATTTACCGGATTTGTCTCGCGATCTTGGGTCGATGCCGCGATGATATGGAAAAGTTGCGTAATGCCATCACCTATGGCCTGCAGTTCCAAACGCTGACGGTGGGGATTGTACTTTTGGGGTTCAGCTGGTTCAGCGGCTGGATCGTTCCGATCGCCTTTGGCGAACGCTGGATGCCCATCCTGCAAATTTATCCGTTCATCGCATTTGGGTTTTTAACAAATGCGCTGTTCAACATTCACTCGGCCGTGTTGATCGCGATCAACCGGCCATTTGATGTGATCCTGTTTCACCTTACCTATGTCAGCTTATTTGCGCTGGTTGTGGCGCTCGCCGTTCCGCACTTTGGCCTTGTGGGCTATGGCTTTGGCGAGATTGCTGCAATCCCGGCCTATCTCCTGCTGCATGTCTATGCGACGCGCCGTGTCGGCTCGCCTGACTATCAGGTTGGCCTTATCTGGCTGTGCGGGGCGGGGATTGGTCTGTTCTGGCGTGAGATTGGACCTTGGGCCATCGCCGCACCGTTTGTGGCGCTTTTGATGCCACCCTCCATCAAGCTGCTGGCGGACCAGTTTTCGCAATTGCGGGACGAACGAAAGGCGAAGGCTCATGCACAGCCAGCCTGACAATTCGTCTCCAGCATCGAGCGCGATCACCCAGGTGATCATTCTCAGCACCAACTCACCGCACGGGTATCGGTCGCATTTGGCTGATGCCTTGCGCGAGCAGGGCCTGATCGTCACGTTCGTTCATCTCAAGCGTGCCCCCATTATTTATCTGACGTCGCATGATGAAGGGCGCACAACAGATCTCGCATCCTTCGTCATGTGGCTGCGCAAAAGCTGCCAGGATCATCCCGCAACGCTCATCATCAATTCGACGACCACGTCCTACCCATTCTGGAGTCTGCTGCTGAAGAGCATTTGCGGCGGCCTGTGGTGCTTTGACTTGTATGACAATTTCGCGGTCGTTCATCAGGATGCGGCGCGGCGGTTTTACGAAGGCATCCTGCAAAAGATCCTTGCCTGGTCGTCGGACTTTGTTATTCGACCGAGCCTGACCTCGGTTGAGGTGGTGCCGCGCTCGCTCTATCTGCCATCGGCTTCGCATGTGCGGCCTGTTGAGCGCGTGTCGCCTGATTTTTCCAAAGTGCTGATCCTTGCGAGCTTCGAGCAGCGCACGGATTTCCAGTTTATTGAACAGACGGCGCGCGCCTGTCCGCAGCGCCAGTTTCACCTCCTCGGCCGCATGATCGACATGGCCGAGCAGGAAATCGCCCGTCTTCTCCAAGCAAATGACAATATCAAATATTTTGGTGCTTATCAGGACGCCGATCTCGGTCAGATTCTGGGTGGCTACGCCATCATGTTTGCGCCCTACCTCGCCAACAATTTTTACACACGCTACATCGACCCCAATCGCTATCGGCATGGGCTGAATTCCGGGCTCGAAGTGGTCACAACCGAGGTGCCATTTTCGCATGTGCTGGGGGATCGCCTGCATATCGTGGCGTCGCCTGAGCAGGCGGCATCGGTGTTTGAGAAGATTGAACACGAACCTGACTTCCGCCGAAGCCTCGGGCATCCCGGCCAGATCTATGTCTGGAGCGATGTTGCGACCCAGTTGCTGGACATGGCGGCCGACGTCCGCAAGAATGGCAAGCCGCCGGAGAGCTCTTTGGCAGCAGAAGAGGCTGCCCACGGCGGGGCGCTCAAGCGCTAGGCGAGCCCATTGTGCGGGCACAAACAAGGGAATAGGCCGATGAGCAACGAAGACAGGCTCACAGCATCCGGTCTCGTGCTTCCCACACCCGCCATTCCCATTGCCAATTATGTACCAGCCGTGCGCTGCGGGTCGCTTCTGATCATTTCAGGGCAGCTGGCCTTTGCGGCTGATGGCAAATTGCATCCGGAACATAAGGGCAAGTTGGGCCTCGATGTCAGCGACGAGGCTGGATTTGCGGCGGCGCGGCTCTGCGGCCTCAATGTTCTGGCGCAGGCCCGGATCTTTCTTGGCAGTCTCAACAAGATTGTCCGCTGCATCCGGCTCGGTGGTTTTATCAATTCGTCGCCCGATTATGAGCGCCACGCCGCAATCATGAATGGTGCCTCCGATCTCATGGTCGAAATTCTCGGCGATGCCGGGTGCCATGCGCGCACGACGATTGGCGTGGCGCAATTGCCCTTGTCGAGCGCGGTCGAAGTGGAAGCTATGTTCGAGGTGCACTGAGTGCGCGATGGATCGACGCCCTTGCGGCCGCATTGGCTGGTCTCGCGCCCGATTGCCCATCGGGGTCTGCACGATGTCAGCCGCGGGATCGTGGAAAACACGACCCTTGCCGCCATGGCCGCGATTGAAAATGGCTATTCCATCGAGTGCGATGTTCAGATCAGCGCCGATGGCGAGGCCATGGTCTTCCATGATGATCATCTGGAGCGATTGACGTTTGGAACGGGGCGCGTTGACGCTTTGAAAGCAGACGCTCTTGTGGAATTGCCCTTTCAAATCGGTATCGACAAGATGGTGAGGCTGGCAGACTTCATCCAGCTCATTGACGCGCAGACACCGCTGATCGTTGAGATCAAAAGCCGATTTGACGGCGATATGCGCCTGGCTGCGCGCTGTGCGGAAATCTTGCGCGACACCAGTTCGCCGGTCGCCCTGAAGTCCTTTGATCCGGCGGTTCTGACGCATCTGCGAGAGTACAAAGATGAATATGGGATTGGCCACGTACCCGTTGGCATCGTCGCGGAAAGCCATTTCAACCATGCGGAATGGGATTGTCTCACGCCTGCGCGCAAGACCGAGCTCGCCAATCTTCTGCTTTGGCCGCAGACGCGGCCAGATTTTCTATCGTGGCATGTAAACGACTTGCCCGATGGCCCACCTTTTGTGTTGCGGGCCGCCATGCAAATCC
>CAIZGQ010000049.1 GCA_903932565.1 uncultured Hyphomicrobiales bacterium | reverse complement strand
TTTCCGGGCTCGCAATGCCGATCTGAATCTGGTCGAACGCCTGCGGCGCAACGACCGGATTGAACAGATTCATGACTTCCTGGTTCATGCTTGTCTCCTGAAGCTCGGATCACGCGGCCTCCGCTTGGGCCATGTGTCCTGCCGGATAAACAAAACGAAGGGGCACGCGACGCCTGTCCCTTCCTGATGATTTAAAGAATGCGCTTACTCAGCGGCCTCGGCCGGGGGAAGTTCAGCCTTCTTGAACGATGTCAGTTCGACATTGAGTCCAAGTGACCGCATTTCCTTGACCAGCACGTTGAAGCTTTCCGGAATGCCCGATTCAAACGTGTCGTCACCGCGCACGATCGACTCGTAGACCTTGGTGCGGCCGGCAACGTCATCCGACTTCACCGTCAGCATTTCCTGCAGCGTGTAGGCTGCCCCGTATGCTTCAAGGGCCCAGACTTCCATCTCACCGAAGCGCTGACCACCGAACTGCGCCTTACCACCCAGCGGCTGCTGCGTGACAAGGGAGTACGGACCAATCGAACGCGCATGGATCTTGTCGTCGACAAGATGATGCAGCTTCAGCATGTAGATGTAGCCAACGGTCACCTTACGGTCGAAGGGCTCGCCCGTGCGGCCATCATAAAGCTGCGACTGACCCGACGGATCATGACCCGCCTTGACAAGCAGCTCGACGATGTCCTTCTCGCGCGCACCATCAAACACCGGTGTCGCAATCGGCACGCCGCGGCGCAGGTTTTCACCCAGCTCCACCATCTGGCCGTCGTCCATCGAATTCACGGTCTCGTTCGTCCCGTAAATATCGAGGAGCTTCGTGCGCAGCGGAGCAATGTCCTTGTTGCGCATATAGGCGTTGACGGCTTCACCAACCTGCTTGCCAAGACCCGCACAGGCCCAACCCAGATGGGTTTCAAGGATCTGTCCGACGTTCATGCGGCTGGGCACGCCCAGCGGGTTCAGGACGATGTCAACAGCCTGACCATCGGCCAGGAACGGCATGTCTTCCGTGGGGACGATCTTCGACACCACACCCTTGTTGCCGTGACGACCGGCCATCTTGTCGCCGGGCTGAATCTTGCGCTTCACCGCGACGAAGACCTTGACCATCTTCATCACGCCGGGCGGCAGTTCATCCCCGCGCTGCAGCTTCTCGACCTTGTCCAGGAAGCGGCTTTCAAGGCCCTTCTTGGCTTCGTCGTACTGCTTGCGCATGGCCTCGATCTCGGTCATCAGCGCATCGTCGTCGACCGCAAAGGTCCACCACTGGGAGCGCGGATATTCCTCGACCACGTCCTTGGAGAGCGCGGTTTCCTTCTTGAAGCCCTTCGGCCCCGCGATGGCGACCTTGCCGACCAGCAGGCTGGACAGACGCGAGTAGACGTTACGATCCAGAATCGCGAGCTCGTCGTCACGATCCTTGGCGAGACGCTCGATCTCTTCACGCTCAATGGCCTGCGCGCGCTCATCCTTGTCCACACCATGGCGGTTGAACACACGCACTTCGACGATCGTGCCGGTCACGCCGGGAGGAACCCGCAGCGAGGTGTCACGCACGTCCGAGGCCTTTTCACCAAAGATGGCGCGCAGAAGCTTCTCTTCCGGCGTCATCGGGCTTTCGCCCTTTGGCGTAATCTTGCCGCAAAGAATATCACCGGCCTGCACTTCGGCGCCGATGTAGACAATGCCGGCTTCGTCCAGATTCTTCAGCGCTTCTTCCGACACGTTCGGAATATCGCGCGTGATTTCCTCTGGTCCGAGCTTCGTGTCACGCGCCATCACTTCGAACTCGTCGATGTGGATGGAGGTGAACACGTCGTCCTTGACGATGCGTTCGTTCAGAAGGATCGAATCTTCGAAGTTGTAGCCATTCCACGGCATGAACGCGACGAGCACGTTGCGGCCGAGCGCCAGATCACCGAGATCGGTCGAAGGACCGTCGGCAATGATGTCGCCCTTCATCACCGCGTCACCGACCTTCACGAGCGGCTTCTGGTTGATGCAGGTTGACTGGTTGGAACGCTGGAACTTCATCAGGCGGTAGATATCCACGCCGGGCTTCGAGGGATCGAGCTCGGCGGTGGCGCGAATGACGATACGGGTCGCGTCGATCTGATCGACGACACCCGTGCGGCGCGCTGCAATCGCAGCACCCGAGTCACGCGCAACGATGGCTTCCATGCCCGTGCCAACCAGCGGCGCATCGGCTTTGACCAATGGCACAGCCTGGCGCTGCATGTTCGAGCCCATGAGGGCGCGGTTCGCGTCATCGTTCTCAAGGAACGGAATGAGCGCGGCGGCGACCGACACAAGCTGCTTGGGCGACACGTCCATGTAATCGACGCGATCGCGCGGGATCATGACAACGTCGCCGGCATGGCGGCAGACCACGAGGTCCTCCGTCAGCATTGAATCCTTGTCCATGATCGCGTTGGCCTGCGCGACGTTATACTTCGACTCTTCCATCGCAGAGAGATAGGCCACGTCGGTCGTGACCTTGCCGTCGCGAACACGACGATAAGGCGCTTCGATAAAGCCGTACTTGTTGACGCGGGCGAACGTTGCCAGCGAGTTGATCAGACCGATGTTCGGGCCTTCCGGCGTCTCAATCGGGCAGATGCGGCCGTAATGGGTCGGATGCACGTCGCGGACTTCGAAGCCCGCGCGCTCACGCGTCAGACCACCGGGTCCAAGTGCCGAAAGACGGCGCTTGTGGGTGATTTCCGACAGCGGGTTGGTCTGATCCATGAACTGCGACAGCTGCGAGGAGCCGAAGAATTCACGAACGGCTGCAGCAGCCGGCTTCGCGTTGATCAGATCCTGCGGCATCACCGTGTCGATATCAACCGATGACATACGCTCCTTGATGGCGCGCTCCATGCGCAGCAATCCGAGGCGATACTGATTTTCCATCAGTTCGCCGACAGACCGCACGCGACGGTTGCCAAGATGATCGATGTCGTCGATTTCCCCACGACCATCGCGCAGATCCACGAGCGCCTTGGCCACGGCAAGGATGTCATCCTTGCGCAGCGTGCGAACGGTATCTTCCGCATCAAGATCAAGACGCATGTTCATCTTCACGCGGCCAACGGCGGAGAGGTCATAGCGCTCCGGATCAAAGAACAGCGACCGGAACATGGCTTCCGCCGTGTCGATGGTCGGCGGCTCACCCGGACGCATGACGCGATAGATGTCGAACAGCGCTTCTTCGCGGCTCGAATTCTTGTCGACAGCCAGCGTGTTGCGGATATAGGGGCCGATGTTGATGTGATCGATGTCGAGGATCGGCAATTCGCCGAAGCCCAATTCGAGCAAGGCCTGCAGCGACTTTGCAGTAATCTCATCGCCAGCTTCGG
>CAIZGQ010000048.1 GCA_903932565.1 uncultured Hyphomicrobiales bacterium | reverse complement strand
TGCCCCGGCCTGCACGTGCATCTGGCCGTCCTTGACGACCGCCGTGCGCAACACGATGCACGTGTCCATTTCGCCGGACGCGCCAAAATACCCAATACAGCCCGCATAAATTCCGCGACGGTCGATCTCGAACTCATCGATGATTTCCATCGCGCGCACTTTTGGCGCGCCCGACACGGTGCCTGCCGGAAAGCCCGCTGCCAGCGCGTCGATCACATCGTGTTTTTCATCGAGATCGCCTTCAACCTGCGAGACGATGTGCATCACATGGCTGTAGCGCTCGATCTGGAATTGTGACGTCACCTCAACGCTGCCAATCTTGGCGACCCGGCCCACATCGTTGCGACCCAGATCCAAAAGCATCAGATGTTCCGAGCGTTCCTTCGGATCGGCCAGAAGTTCGGCAGCTAGCGCCTCATCCTCGGCCGGTGTCTTGCCACGCCAGCGCGTGCCCGCAATCGGGCGCACCGTCACCCGGCCCTCGCGCACGCGCACCAGAATTTCCGGGCTCGAACAAACAATCTGGAACGGGCCGAAATCGAGGTAGCACAGGAAGGGTGCCGGATTGACGCGACGCAGCGCGCGATACAACGAGAAAGATGGCAGATCGAAGGGCGCGGAAAAGCGCTGCGACAGCACAACCTGAAAGATATCGCCCGCGCGGATATAGTCTTTTGCGCGCGCGACCATGCTGAGAAAATCCTCCGGCTTCGTGTTCGAAACCGGCTGCGCGATGTCGTGATGCAGATCGATCTGCGGTGCTGAATGGGCCAAAGGCCCTTCCAGAATGCCGACAAGTTTGTCGAGCCGGTCGAGAGCCGCCTCATAAGCCGCCTTGGCGGCAACACCAGCCTTCGGGCGCACGGGGGTGACGATATGGATCTCGTCCTTGACGGAATCAAACACCACCATCAGCGTCGGACGGATCATCACCGCGTCCGGCACGCCGATCAGATCAGGCTTTGCCGCGGGCAGCTTTTCCATCTGCCGCACCATCTCGTAGCCAAGATAGCCGAACACGCCCGCCGCCATCGGGGGCAGTGCAGCCACGCTCCCTGCCCGATTTTTATCAACAGCAATGGCCGATTCTGCGATCAGCGCGCGCAGCGCATCGAGCGGCTTTTGCGGACAGCTTTCGAAGGCCTCATCGGCAAACGCATCTGGCGATTGCAGCGCAGTGCGGTTGATCTCGGCGCGATCGCCCGTCGCGCGCCAGATGATGTCGGGGTCAAGCCCGATCATCGAATAGCGTCCCCGATTTGCACCGCCCTCCACCGATTCAAGCAGAAAGGTGCGGGCCGGCTTGTCGGACGCAAGCTTCAGATAAGCGGAGACCGGCGTTTCCAGATCAGCCACGAGGCGCGTTGAGACCAGCGACGGCTCGCCCCGCGCGTAAACGTCTGCAAACATGTCAAACGCCGGCTCAAACATGTGGGCCTCAGTTCAAGCCATCATTGACCGGCCCGGCGCCAAGGGCCGTGCGCAAATTCGTCTGGTTGATGGTGACGCCCATCGTTGTCTGCAGGCTTCCCAGCACTTCGGATAACATGTCTTCGGTCATCTGCTGGCGCAGTTCGCCGGTGACAGCTTTGCTCACGTCGGAGTCCGCATCCAGCACCGGCACAACGGAGTCCAGGACCTTGAACACGGCGCGCGTCTGACCTTCGCCAGCGGCCGTGCCTGCGGCCCCGACCTTGACGTTGAAGACAGCATTGACGAGCGG
>CAIZGQ010000047.1 GCA_903932565.1 uncultured Hyphomicrobiales bacterium | reverse complement strand
GCACCGTGCGTCCATCCGCCGCGCCTGGAAATCTCCGCAGTTGGAGCAGGAGCTGATCTCCCGATAGACACCCTGGCTGGGCAGCCAGACCTCGATGTCGTAGGTCTTGCGCGAGGCAAAGCCCATGTCGCCGGTGCACAGTGTCATCACCCGGTAATGCAGGCCGAGCGCTTTCAAAACAGCCTCGGCGCAGCCGGTCATGCGCTCATGTTCGGCCTCGGCCATCTCCGGCGTGACGATGGAGACCATCTCGACTTTTGGAAACTGATGCTGGCGGATCATGCCGCGCGTGTCGCGCCCCGCCGACCCCGCCTCGGCCCGGAAGCATGGTGTGAGCGCTGTGACGCGGATGGGCAGCTGCTTTTCCTCCAGCACCTGCTCGCGCACCAGATTGGTCAACGGCACCTCAGCGGTGGGGATGAGCCAGAACTCATCGCCTGCCCGAAACTGATCGTCCCGAAACTTGGGCAATTGCGCCGTGCCGAACATGGCGTCATCGCGCACCAGCAGCGGCGGGTTCACTTCCGTGTAGCCATGCTGCTCGGTGTGAAGATCGATCATGAACTGGCCAAGCGCGCGCTCGAGCCGCGCCAGTTGACCCTTCAGCACCACAAAGCGCGCGCCGGACATGCGGGCGGCGGCCTCGAAATCCATCAGGCCGAGCTTCTCGCCAATCTCAAAATGTTCCTTTGGCACAAAGCCATGTTCGAACTTCGGCTTGGCGCCAACAACGCGCGCCTCGACATTGTCATGCTCATCGCGGCCCTCCGGCACATCGTCCTGCGGCAGATTGGGGATCGCAGCCAGATAGTGGTTGAGCGCTTCGACCGCCTGCTTCTCGTCGGCTTCCGCCGTCCCCATCTCGTCTTTCAACTCGGCCACACGCGCCTTCAAAGTCTCGGCGGTGGCAAGGTCCTTCTTGCCCATCGCCTGGCCGATGTCCTTCGACAGGCGGTTGCGCTCCTCCTGGCCCTTTTGCGCGCGGGCAATGGCGTCGCGGCGTGTGTCATCGAGTGCCACAATCCGCGCGACCGTGTCCGACACAGCCGTGTCGTCCGCGCTGCGGCGCAAAAGCCCGGCCTTGAAGGCCTCGAGATTGTCGCGGATCCATCGGATGTCGTGCATGGCGCTCGGGCTCGCGGGATTTGGCAAAGTTGAGATTGCGCCGGGTTTACGGTCTGGGCGCTATCCATGCAAGCAAGCGCCCGCCAAACACGTTGAGGCTCAGCCCGCCCAGAACCAGCGCGCCGCCAATCGCCACGATCAGGCTTGTCGGCTCGCCATAGACGATGCGCGCCGTGATGACGCCGATGATCGGCACCAGCAGCGCAAACGGGGTGACCGACGCGGCAGAATGCAGGCTGAGCAGCCGCGACCAGATGCCAAAGCCCAGCAGATGCGCGGGGCCCGCCAGAAACAGCACGACAAACACCATGAGCCATGTGGGGTGGGTGAGCGCCTGCAGAGCGGCTGGCCCCTCGAGCCCAAAGGAGAGCGCGAACAGCGGCAGCGGGGCGGCCAGCGCTGACCACACCGTGAACGAGAACATGTCGACACGGCCCGCCTTCATGCCGATGACATTGGCAGCACCCCACCCGGCCGCCGCAATCAGCACCACGATAAACGGGAACAGCGCCGCGCCCGCCGCGCGATCGACGCCAATCAGCGCAATGCCAAGGCAGCCAATGGCGGTGCCGATGAGTTGAAAGCGCGTCGGCACTTCGCGCAGAAAGACAAAGGCAAATGCGATGGTGAAGAATACTTGCGCCTGCACCAGAAG
>CAIZGQ010000046.1 GCA_903932565.1 uncultured Hyphomicrobiales bacterium | reverse complement strand
GTCGCCTGATCTTTCGCCAAGGCTGCCTCGGCTGCCTTGACCTGCGCCTGTATCTGGCGGTCATCGAACTTCACCAGCAGATCGCCCTGCTGGACGCGCGACCCGTCAGGAACAGCAATCTTCTCGATGGTGGCATCGATACGGGTTTTGAGCGCGACGGTGGCGATGGGCTGGACTGTGCCAACAGCATCAATGCGCAGCGGAAGGGGACCGCGCTGAACCTTGGCTACGACAACCGGAGCCGGGGGGCGCGCAGGAGGCGCGGTCTGGGCTGCGGCCGAACCAATACTCATCAGGCTCGCCGCGATTAAAACTGCTTTATGTCCAGACGTCATGTTTCCAGCTCCGCACGGCCCGGTCAGCCGTAAGTCCACACGAATGCGGGATCAATTCAAATCCCAACCCAGTCCATATCCAAAGCGTTATGTCTTCCCAAGCTCGCTTACGCAATCTTCGTACCTGCGGATGCGTGAAACCAGGGTCTTGGTCAACGGTTCAGGGCTAATCTATTCACGAAGCCGTGGGTCTGTTTGTTCCCAAAAGATGAATATCGTTCAGAAGCGTCGGAAGAGAGAAACAATTTTGTTTCGAGCCACGTTCAAACGGCATCCAGGGCAACCTGACATCGCAACAGGCTCAACGGTTACGACATCACGATGGGCAGCCGCCCGACTTGTCAAATTAACTCGCGGTAGGCTTGGACGCGTTAGGCTCGGCCGCAACAGGCTTGGCAAGGTCAGTTTTCAGCTCTGCTGCAATCGCCTCGGCAAAGTCCCATTCGCCAAACGGCTTGGCGACACAAGCATGGGATTTGTGCTGGGCAGGAATGCCGGCTGCCCCATAGCCGCTGATGAAGACAAACGGGATGGCGCGTTCCGCCAGTTGATCGGCCACTTGATGGCTTCGCTCGTCGCCAAGGCTGATGTCCAAAACCACAAAATTCGGTGACAGACTCACCAGGGCTGCCAGAGCTTCGCGCACCGTGCTCGCAACGCCAACGCAAGCGCCGCCGATGTCGCCAATCATTTCCTCAATGGAAAGCGCGATGAACGGCTCGTCCTCGACAACCAGAACGCGCCGCCCTGCCATCAGAACTGGGTTTAATGTGCCTGGCAATCATGTCCCCTGACCGGCCCCGATGTCGGCAATCGCTTCAAGTGCCAGTGGTATCTGACACTTCGTCGCATACCCTAGTCCAGGATCGGATCATTGTCGAAGGGGAGGATCAAGGTGTCGTCTGAATAAGCTTGCCAGCGTAGACAACTGGCCCTGTCGGCACCCCAATGGGGGACCCGCCTGGCGGCTCGATAGAGACGGCATAGGTCGCGTTTTGAACGATTTGCGAAGTGTAGGGCAGACCCTTGGCAGTCGAGTAAGGTTTGTCGCCAATCAGCCCCAAGGATTTTGGGGTGCCCAGGCTCGCGTCCACAAGCCAAAGCTCATAGGCCTTGCCGGGCTCAGGCTGTGCCGCAACGGGCCGGACCGTGACCGATTTTGTCTCAAGATCAACCGACAAGATGAAGGCTGGCGAAGCCGCATCCTTTTGCAGAACGGCAACGAAATTGGCTGCGGTACCGACCGGACCGCGCGATTGCGTCAGCTCGCGAACGCCAATGGCCATGGCAAGCGAGGCTGCGAGTGCGGTGGCTGCAATGGCAGACGTCTTCCAGACGCGCAGGCTTCGCTGAAGCCGAATGACGTTGCTCTGGCCCAAGAAAGGGCTGTCGTCTGACACGCTTGCACCACCTGCAAGGCCGGGCGCGGCGCGCTCCTGCGGGGGCAGGCGCAACAGCAAATTGGTGTAAACGCTGGGTGGGGGTGTGACGTCGCCTGCCAAATCCAACAGCGGGGAGAGCCTTGATTCCCAGGCGGCCACGGCCCGGTCAAACCCTGGGTCCTGCGTGCGACGGCGTTCAGCGTTCGCTCGCTCGGCGGCCTCGAGGGTGCCGAGCACGTATTCAGCAGCGATAAGATCCGGATCGTCCGGCGCGGGGGAGGTGGTCATGTCATCGCTCATGTGGACAGGCACCCGCGCAGCTGCGACAGGCTGCGGTGCAGCCACGTCTTGATCGTGGGCACAGGCCGCCCGAACTTTTTGGCCAAAGCATCACGGCTCATGCCGCGATAATAGGCCAACAGAACCATCTGACGCTTTTCCTCATCGAGGCCCGAAAGGCACTCGAGCAAACGTTTGAGGTCCTCACTGCGCTCACGCGAGCCCAACGGATCGAATTCTTCGGCGGCAATGTCGAGATCATCACCCATGGCATCGAAGCTCACAGGCTTTGCCCGACGCACTTCATCGAGCGCGCGGTTCCGTGCGATGGTCGCCATCCATGTGATGGGTGACGCGATGTCCGGATTGAATGTGCCGGCCTTCTCCCAGATCTTCACGTAAACGTCCTGCAATACTTCGTCAGAAGTGGCCCCACGTGTTAAAATACGTGAGATCACGCTGTAAAGTTTCGCTGATGTGGCTTTATAAAGCGCGGAGAAGGCGGCGCGGTCCTTCTGAGCTACGCGGGCCAGCAAGTCGGAAATATCGCGCGCCGTACGTGGTGGGGATTCGTCCAGGCGATCAAGTGACAAGCAAATCTCACAGGGTTTCGTCCGCTCAAGGCGGCATGGATGACCCTAGCTGATCACGGGGCGCTGTTAAAGTGTGGTTTCACAAACGTGAAGAGACCGCTGGCGCACAGGGCCAGCCATCCCACGATGAGAAGCGTGCCGCCGAGCGGCGCTGCCATGGCAAAGAGTGCGTGTCCAAGTGTCGCCCGTAAGGTCAAATCGCCCGAAAAAAGAGCGACGCCGAGCGCAAGTCCGCTGCCCGCGATCAGATAGACCCTGCGCGGCGCAAGGTTTGACAGCCCGATTGCCGCGATGATGCCGGCGTGGATCATGAGAAATTGCGCAGCAACGCCAAGATTTGGCCCCGCCGCGCCGTGCGACGCCGCGGCCGCAGCTGCAACACCTGCGGCCCCAAACAATCCAGCCAGAAACACCAAAACTCCAGCCCAGCGTGTCATGTGACTCTCTTCATGAAAAAAAGGACGCCCAGGGGCGTCCTCTGCAATGCGGGTTGCGAAAACCGACGTGACGACGTTACTTCGGCAAAAGAACCGTGTCGACAACGTGGATCACACCGTTGGATTGCTCCACGTTTGAGATCGTGATGTGGGCAACATCCCCCTTGGCGTCAATAACGCGCAGATGTCTTGCCGTGCCCTTCACCGTCAGTGAGGCGCCTTCAACCGTCTTGAGGGAGGCCATGCCGTGGCCTTCCTTCACAAGACCAGCAAGGTCCGATGCCGACAAACGACCCGGCACGACGTGATACGTCAGCACAGCGGTCAAGGTCGCTTTATTCTCGGGCTTCAGAAGCGTCTCCACCGTGCCCTTGGGCAATTTTGTGAATGCCTTGTTGACCGGCGCGAAGACGGTGAATGGGCCTGCGGTCTGAAGCGTATCGACAAGGCCGGCTGCTTTCACGGCCGCGACAAGTGTCGTGTGATCCTTGGAATTGACGGCGTTTTCAACGATGTTCTTGGTCGGATACATCGGCGCGCCGCCCACCATTTTCACAGCGGCAAACGCCGGTGACATGCAGGTCAAGGCGATGGCTGCTGTTGCGGTGACAAGTACTTTACGGGCGTTCAAAGTGAACATCACGATCTCCAATTCATGTGTCTCCGAAGGGAGGACATGACGAAATACGCGATGCGTCAGGCCGAGTTTCAAAGCAGGACATCTGATGGCAAAGGTCAGGCGAAGCGCGCCTTAACGTCAGTTTGCAACTTAACGCCGTGCATTAAAACGCATTCTTTCCCTTCAGAACTGCGAATGGCGTGATGAGGAGAATGTAAAGGTCCAAAAAGATCGACCAGTGCTCGATGTAATAAAGATCGTGCTCGATTCGGGCCTGCATCTTCTCAGGCGTGTCGGTTTCACCGCGCCAGCCATTGACTTGTGCCCAGCCCGTGATGCCCGGCTTGACGCGATGCCGTGCAAAATAACCTTCGACAACCTCATCATATTCGCGATTGGCCGCCTTACCACCCACAGCATGTGGGCGCGGGCCGACGAGTGAAAGATTGCCTTGTAGAACAACGTTGAACAGTTGCGGCAGTTCATCAAGCGACGTGCGGCGAATGAATCGACCGACGCGCGTGACGCGGGGATCGTCGCGCGTGACCTGCTTTTGGGCCGTCATGTCAGCCTGGTTCACATACATCGACCGGAATTTCAAAACGTCGATGGTCTCGTTGTTGAAGCCATGGCGCTTTTGACGAAACAGCACCGGGCCCTTTGAATCGAGCTTCACTGCGATGGCAACGCAAAGCAGAACCGGTGCGAGCAGGATCAAGCAAATCAGGCCGATCACGCGGTCAAACAAGGACTTTGTGATAATGTCCCAGTCAGCGATCGGCTTATCGAAGACGTCGAGGACCGGCACGCCGCCGAGATACGAATAAGCGCGTGGATGCAACTTCAACTTGTTGCTGTGCGATGACAGGCGGATATCGATCGGCAAAATCCACAGCTTGCGCAGCATCTGCAGCAGGCGGGTTTCAGCGGTGATCGGCAGCGTGACAATCGCAACATCAATATGTGTGGTGCGGGCGAATTCAACGAGGTCGTCGATGGTACCCAGCTTTGAATAGCCCATCACGACGGGCGGCGAGCGGATGTCATCACGATCATCAAAAATGCCAAAAATCCGAATGTCCGAATTGGTCTGCGCTGAAATCAGCTCCAGCAGACCCTCTGCCTCCGGTCCGCCGCCGACGATCACGGTGCGGCGTTCCAGGCGGCCACTGCGTGTCATGCGGCTGACGATCTCACGCAGAACAAGGCGCTCTGTGAGCAGCATCACAAGGCCCAGCACGTACCAAATGATAAACCAGCCGCGTGAATAGGTTTCCTGCAATTTCAGAATGAAAACCGTGCCCATGGCGGCAACCATGAGTGCGGACCAGATCATCGAAATCAAAAGGCCTGCCTGGATCGGCCGTCGAAATGACCCGATGGTGTAGAGGCGCAACGACTGGAAGATGACCGCAGTGGCTGCCGACAATCCGGCCGCCGCATAAATATACCCGATACTGAAACTCTGGTCCGTTGAGAGATAGATCAGGTACGAAATATAGGCCGCTGCAAATAGCAGAATTGTTTCGGCGACACGGACGAGACCTGCAAGGACGATGGGTGAGTATGGACGCTGATTGCGTTCATTGCTCATCGCCGAGGCTAGCATGGCACTGCGCATATCAATGCTCGAAAATTCAGAATCGTTGGCGGCGGCAGGCGTGGCGATCTCGTCTGCCGGACCGCGAATTTGCGAGTCGCGCAGTGGCTTGGAGGTTTCCGTAGAAACCCGCCTCAAGTCCTCAGCCGAGAATGCAGCCATGAGATGATCCTTTGGGACGTCCCCACAAGTTTGAAATCGATAACATAAAGAGATGAATTTGCCGCGACTTGCGCGAATATATGGTGAATATCCAATGCACGAGCGCGAGCGTTAAAACTTACCCAAAGTTTAAGAAAGAATAAGTTTTAAGTTTTCCATCATCAGGCAGCGAATTGAAGGACACTGATGAAGGCACTAGCTCATCAGTAGCTTTCGCCTGTCTTAAAACAGGCGTTCGCGAATCGTGATTGTGTCACCGGGCCGCAGTGGCTGAGAGACTGGCACCGTTGACGTCACGGGCACTCCGTTGACGACCCGCGTCAAATCAGCACTCGATTTGACCGCGCGAGGTGAGAATCCGCCTGCGACTGCGACGGCATTCTGAACTGTCATGCCGTTGATATAAGGAAACTGGCCCGAGGCGTTAACTTCGCCAAGCACGAAGAACGGCCGATACGCCTCGACTTCCACGGAAACTTTCGGTTCGCGGAGAAACCCGCCTCGCAGCCTGTTTTCAATGGCGCGGGCAAGTTCATTGGTTGTCAGGCCGTTGGACTCAACCGTGCCGATGAGTGGCATGGCGATTCGACCGGTTCCGTCCACGGAATAGGAATTCGAAAGCGAATCCTGCCCAAAGACGATGATGCGAAGACGGTCACCGCTTGCCAGTGTGTAGGGCAAGTCGCTGCGGGTCTCGATGAAGCGAGCGTTGTAGCCGCCGCCTGCGCAACCCAAGAGGGGAGCCAGCAGTATCGAACCGATGATCAATGCTTGCCAACGACGCATGGGACACCCTGGAACAAACTGAACGAACGCAGTCGTATAGACATGACGTTGTTGATAGCTCGTTAGGGTTAAGAAATTCTGATGGCCGGATTTTAAATTTGAGCACGCATTAACTCCAATTCAACGCGTCAGCCGTTAACTATGCAGCAGAGTAAGTGTCTATCTCTGGGCGTGTTGGTCCAGCTTTGTTGTGTTGCTCGGGCTTGTGAGGGTTCCCTGTGTCGCTGGATCTGTTCAAACATGTCGGCCGGTTTGCGCGCGCGAAGTCGGCTATGAATGCGCAGCCGTCGGTTGCTGCGTCCGCTGCGCAGGACCGCGACAAGGCATGGTCACGTCCAGATGCAAATGTGTCATTTGGCGCGCCGAACGTGCGCATCGATGCCAATGCATTCTACACCGACACTTTGCCGTCGGAGGTGCCATGCGAGCACCTTGGCGAAAACATAGCCTCGATTCTGGCGGTGGTCCCCAAGCGCGCGCGCCGTGCCCTGCATGAAAAGGGTTCCGAAGTGGCGCCGGTTTTGACAAACGACAGGCCGCACGAGTCGCCGCCAACAATCGCGGCAAATGCTCCGTCAAGTGTTGTGCCAGCGGTTGAGCCAGCCGTTGTGCCAAGTGTCTTGCCAAGTGTCTTGCCAAAGATCGCTTTGCAGGAAAAAGCCAACATCACGCTGGTGATATCAGCTGACATGGATGGGCCTGCTGGTGTCGCCGCCTTGAAGTTTGGCCGCCAGATCGTTCGCAACGGACGGGCGCTTCTTTTGAATCTCGAACGCGGTGACGCCGAT
>CAIZGQ010000045.1 GCA_903932565.1 uncultured Hyphomicrobiales bacterium | reverse complement strand
TCGTCAAACACTTCCAGGCCGTAATGTCGCAGGCCCGCCGCAGAATTGTAAAGCTCTGCCGCAAGCTCAACACCCGTGGCGCCGCCGCCAACGATGGCGATCTCGACCTTCGCATCCGCATTGGAATCTTCGCTGAGCGCGCGCGACACGCGCAGACATTGATTGAGGAGCTTGTGGCGGAAACGATCCGCTTGTGCGCGATCGTCAAGAAACAGACAGTTCTCACGCGCACCCGGTGTGCCGAAGTCGTTGGACACAGCCCCAACCGCGAGTACGAGGTAATCATACCGAATACGGTGGCGCGCGATGACTTCCGAGCCGTCCTCATCGAGAATTGGCGCAACGACAACCTGCCGGGCGTCCCGGTCGATGTCTTCCAGACGGCCATAAAAGTAGCGGTAGCACCAGCGGTGACCGTGGCTGCGGTAGCCAACTTCATCGAGATTGGCATCGAGCGAGCCCGCGGCCACTTCATGCAGCAGCGGCTTCCAGATGTGTGTCCGGTTGCACTCGAGCAGGATGACATCGAACTTGTCGCGCCCGAGCTTCGCCCCAAGACGGCGGACAAGTTCGAGCCCCCCGGCACCACCACCAACCACGACGATCTGGATTTTCATATGGCCCCGCTCTTGTAACTTATGTGCATATTGACCCGGCGAACTGGCGTTGCCCTGATCCCGTGTCGTCCTGCATATCCAGCACCGCCCTTGGTCGTGACGTTGCGATCACAATCATTTTTGGCTCAACAGCGGGCCTCAGGTTCGACAACGATACTGAAGCTCGCCGCCAAGGTCCATGACCTCGCAAACGCCGCTCTGGCACTGCGCTGTGGTCGTCGAGCTGCGGCTTTGTTGCAAAGGCCAGGTCAGACTTGTGGATCTATCGCTGCGCACGGGTGCCGCCCTTTGACACGCTATTTGGAGGTTGCGGTGTGCGTTCCGTCCCAACCCTCATGCGGCGGCTCAGCCGCATAGTCCCGACAGCGCCGGGCAAAGACGTCATACAATCCATCAAGATCAAAACGTGCTGAAGCGGCAAGCCGCGCGCCCTCCACAGCTTCGGCGGCTGCGCCGAACTCTTTGCTTCGATAAAGCTGTAGCATGCGCGCGTGTGCAGCAAGCAACGCACTGGTTTCGGGCTTATGATTAAGATCTGGCCCGCCAAGAACCGTGTAGATAGCCTCGGGCTCGCGCTTGCCCTTCACACGGATGCGATCGAGCTCCAACAAAGGTAAAACATTCGCAGCAGCGCCAGCGGTTGCTGCCCCAATGATGTTGCTGACCGCATAGTCCTTGCATTGCGACTCGATCCGTGACGCGAGATTGACGCTGTCGCCAAGGACCGAATAATCGAAGCGCAGATCAGACCCCATGTTGCCGACAACACAAACGCCGCTGTTAATCCCGATGCCAATTTTGATCGGCATGTAGGAATGACCTCCGTGGTCAGCCTCGGATTTGCGCTCTGTGTTCAACCGCTCGATGCAGGCCAACATGTCGATGGCGGCAAGGCAGGCATT
>CAIZGQ010000044.1 GCA_903932565.1 uncultured Hyphomicrobiales bacterium | reverse complement strand
GGCAGGGGTTCGCGATCATTCAGCGCCCAGCGGAACGTGACGTCCACGTGCGTCAAGAGATTTTCGATGCGGGGATCCCAGCCTGCAAATTCGCGGCGCAGCACGTCCGGGTCGCCGGGTGCCGACCACGATTCCTTCATCTGCTCGTCCGTCGGCACAAAGCCCACATAATTGATGAGCTTGCCAGCGCGCACCGGGAACACGAGAAAATGCCGCCCCTCGCCAAGCCACATCTGCCACGTGTTTTTGGGCCAGTCGGGCAGCTTTTCAACCGGGATGAGGCCGCGATAGGCCACCGATCCCGAGAACACGGGACGCGAGGGCGGCACGATGTGTTTCTGGAGATCGGAATGGATGCCGTCGGTGGCGACGACGATGTCAGCCTCCGCACTGGTCCCATCGGCAAATGTCAGTCGCGCGCTGTCCGTGTTTTGGGAAAACCCGATGCATTTGTGGTTGGTCTTGACGACGCCCGCTGGCAATGGCGCGGCCAGAAACTTCACAAGATCAGCGCGGTGCATGCCAAAGGTGGCGTTCCAGCCGGATGAATCCGTCACCTGCACTGGCGCGATGGGTGTGCCGTCGTGGCGATAATACCGTGATTGCGCGCCAACCCGCGCGCCATATTTCTCGACCGCAGGGCCCAAACCGAGCCGCTCCAACTGGCGCACGGAATTGGGCGTGAGAAACACCCCAGCCCCGATTTCGCCAAGGGCAGGGGCCTGCTCGTAGACTGTGGCTTGAATGCCTTTGGCCAGCAGCGCATTGGCAGTGAAGAGCCCGGCGATCCCGCCGCCCACCAGAGCGACGCGCAATTGGGCGGAGTGGGGCTGTGTGCTGGCCGACATTTGCTTCGCTCCCTTGCCCGCAGATGGCCTGCCCATCGGGCGGCTCATTGCAGGACGGGCTGCCAACGCTCTTGCTGAGCTTTGCTGCAGACCGATGCGCGAATTCTAGGCGGCGGATGTGGATGCGTCAAACCTTGGCAGGACAGATATCCCTGCACAAAAGCCAGAGAGGCCGCAGCCCACAGGGATCTGCAACCTCTCCGTTACGCAAACGAACGCGGGATTAGGCCTTGACGGTTAGCCCTGCCGTTCGGTCGCGCGATCAACCGGTGCATTTGCACTGTCCGGCATCTGCGCGCGCTGAACTGGCTTTACAGCCTGCGGGCGCGTCGCACTATCAAGCTGGTCCGTGCTGATTTCGCGAGCACCGATTCCCTGACCGGCATCCGGCCCAAACGCGAGAGGGCTTGAGGCGGAAGCAGCGGAGGATGCTGCGAGAAGTGCAATCAATGAAGCAGTTTTGATGAGGTTCAACATAGTCGTCTCCGTTAATGGTCGGTGGGGACATGCCCTTGCCGAACACCAACAGTTACGGCGCCAATCGTGGTCGGGATGAGGCACGCTTTTGACTTTTAGATGCACGTGAGATGCGTTTGACATGCATGGAACCAAATTGAAATCGCATTTGTGAAGAGGGAAGTATTTGAAAACGGGTCAGTTGAGGTCGATCCGATTCGTTCAAATCTCGAAGTTCTCAAACAGCTTTCACAAAGTTGTGTTCAAAGCGTCATGTGCTCGATTTGCGAGAGCTAACGCTTGTGAGGCAAAAGACTTAACGCATCTGCCAAACCGATGATCGGGAGACATCGGGTCAGCTGAGGCCACATGGCGTTCACGTGGGCAAGCGATATGTTATCCAGAGCCATGATCAGGAGCACGCTGCATGACCCCCGAGTCTGAACAGGCCCATCGCGATCGCGTCAACGTGTGGGCGGCAATTGGGATTGTGTTTTTGCTTGTCGCAGTGGTGGGGATCGTCAAGCTTTTCGTCAATCACGAGGATCTGCAGCGCTGTGTGGATTCAGGTCGCCGGAATTGCGCGTCTGTACAGACAGCGCCGCGTGAGGGCGTGGTGACGCCCGTTCGATGATCATGCGACGCGAGGGAGCGCGATCATTGCCTCACACAATGAAACGATAGCTTTGCATTTTAATTAAGTTTGTAAGGCTTCCGCAAATGGCGAAGCCTAGAGCTGTGCCTAGATTTGCTGTAGCCCCATTGGTTTGGTCGCTTCAGAGGCATGAGGCCGCCAGATCGAGCCGGTCACAAGACGGCATCCCGACACCATTCCGCATTCATCTTCATTCTTTGACACCGCCCACGGTCAAACCGGCGTTTCGGTTTTGGCATCGTGATCTTCTGCGCTGTCATGACTTCAGCCAGGTTTGCCCCATGTCATATCACCCGCATTTTGCGACACCGGTCCGTACGGCCACCTCCGCCGCTCAAACCAAAACAGAGTTTCTGAAGCGGCTTTCGATTTCACAAAGCCTGCTTCTCGCGGTTGCCTTGAGTTTGCTGATTGGCATCTTCAGCCTGACTTACGCAGTGTGGGCGATGCGCAGCGCCATGCTGCAGGAAAAAGCCTCCGAGATCCGCCACGTTGTTGAGGCCGCAGGTACGATTGCCAAGAGCTTTGCCGACCGCGCCAGCGCTGGCGACCTCAGTGAGGACGATGCCAAG
>CAIZGQ010000043.1 GCA_903932565.1 uncultured Hyphomicrobiales bacterium | reverse complement strand
TCTGGAGAAGGTTTAGCCTTCCCGCGCCACCCTCTTCATCGCGAGTCGGGTAGACCCGACTTGCGCAGTGCAAGTGCCGAACCCCGGCTAGAGCCGGGTTCGGTCGGAGAGGGTGGCGCGTTCCGCGCCGGGTGAGGGTAATTTAGAGCGCCATGCAAACCCTCATCCGTCACGCTCCGCGTGCCACCTTCTCCCAAGGGAGAAGGTTTAGCCTTCCCGCGCCACCCTCTTCATCGCGAGTCGGGTCTACGTGCCTTGCGCATCCCAGGTGCCGAACCCCGGCTAGAACCGGGTTCGGTGGGAGAGGGCCATCCCCCGCACCCTCAGTGCCCGTCAAACGCAATCAGGCTGCGCACCGGCACACCCAGAGCCTCGATCTTTTTGGCACCCCCGAGTTCCGGCAGGTCGATGACGAAGCAGGCGGCCACCACATGCGCACCCAGCTTCTGCAGCAGCTTCACGGCTCCCTCAGCCGTGCCGCCCGTGGCGATCAGATCGTCAACGAGGATGATCCGTTCGCCCGGCTGCACCGCATCCACGTGTATCTCCATCGTGTCGGTGCCGTATTCGAGCGCGTAGGACATCGAGACTGTGGTGTGGGGCAGCTTGCCCTGCTTGCGGATGGGCACGAAGCCCGCTGACAATTGATGCGCGACAGCACCGCCCAGAATGAAACCCCGCGCTTCCATGCCGGCCACGTGGTCGATCTTCGCACCGGCCCAGGGTTGCACGAGTTCGTCCACGGCGCGACGAAACGCGCGGGCGTTGCCGAGCAACGTCGTGATATCCCGGAACTTGATGCCGGGCTTGGGGTAATCCACGATGGTGCGGATCGAGGCGCGTAGATCATCGGTGAGGGTCATGCAGCATCCGGTGTGGTTTGGTCAGGCGACGGCCTCTGACTTGAAAGCCTGTTTATGACAGCCTCGTAACGATCAAGGATCGGGTCAAGCGCAAAGCTAGAGGCATAGGCCATCCGTGCTGATGGATCGCCGGGATCGGCGAGAGCTGCGTCGATGGCTTGCGCCAGCGCCGCCACATCGCCAAACGGCACCAGGGTTCCAAATCGGCCATCGCCCAAGACTTCGCGCGGGCCCTGGCTGTCGGTCGAGACAACGGGCACGCCGCGCGCCATGGCTTCCACCAGGGTCAGCCCGAACGACTCGCTTTTGGACGACACGACAAGGCAGGCGGCTTTGTCGTACCAGGGCGTTGCAGGCGAAACATATCCCGGCATCGCAACGCGATCCGCAATGCCGAGCGACATGGCGAGTCCGGCAAGTGCAGCGCGCTCCGATCCTTCGCCGACGAGCGCCAAATGCGCGTTTGGCGTCTTCAGGGCTGCGAACGCCTTGAGCAGCAAGTCAAAGCTCTTCACGCTCTGAAGGCGGCCAACCGCCAGCACCAATGGCGCGCGACGCTGCAAGTCAGCCCTGGTGGGGCTGACGAAATCCGCATCGATCTCGATTGGGTTGTGAATGCAAATCGTACGCGCGCGGTCGGCATGAAAGCG
>CAIZGQ010000042.1 GCA_903932565.1 uncultured Hyphomicrobiales bacterium | reverse complement strand
CAATGCCACTTTCCGCCGGTCCGGACGTTGCAAAGAATCGCCGCGAGCCTGACGAGTAATTGTTGCGCAGCGACATGTACTCGATGTCGGATGCGAATACATCGGTATCCCGGGAGCTCCGGAAGATCGATTGGTAGACGTGCACCCCGCCAATGACATTGCGCACGCCTACGGTGTTGTCCTCGAAAAGGCAATCGGTAACCCACCAGTCAACCGTATTCCAGTCGCGAACCAGGATGCCCGCGTCCGCAGCGCGCAGGAATCGCGAGCGCTTGATGATGACTTCGGCCGCGGTGTCCTGATATCCAGCAACGTTTGGGTCTTCGCCGCCTTGGATCCCCACTTTCAGGTCCTGAAAGATGCAGTCAGCGAACTCGAAGTGGGTGGGAAAAAATTCGTTCAAACGCCGGTCCCAGTGCAGCCATACGCCGGCATCCGCACGCTGCGCGCCATCAAACCGGATACGGCCGATGCCGATGCGCCAGGAATTGTCTACGCGCATCATGGTGGCCCCCTCCCCACCATCCCAGCGCAGGGTTACGCGCTCCGGGTCTTCCCCAACGATGCGGACATAGGTTGCGCGAAACATCCGCAGCGGCTTGGTGATGCGATAAACGCCTGCTGGCAGGTAGAGCGAGGAAGGTCTGCCGGAACGTCCCAGGTCAGTTAGTGCCGCCTGCAGCGCTTCCGTATCATCGGCAACACCGTCACCACGGGCGCCGAAGTCCTTGACAGCGTTCGCCCAGGAAGGGAAAGGACCGATGAACTCCTCGTCGCCTATGCTGGCGATGGGACGGGCAACGGGCAAACCGGTCTCGAGCACCGCCGGCACGGCACAGGCCGCCAGCGTGCCAACGCCGGCGAGCCAGACCAATACGCGAAAAATGCGGGTGGCTCTCTGGATGGAGGACAGCACAATTTGCAATATGAAATAAAAATGCCACTTGAGCCAGCTAGCCTATCAGGTTAACTTCGCAGCCTTGTGACAGAGCCGTTTCGTGGTGGTGGTGGACCGCCCGGAGAAAAAATCCACCTGATGGAAGGCACGGCAATTCATGAAAATCCTGCTAGTAGGAAACTATCCCGTAGACCGGCAGGAAAGCATGATCCGCTTTGCGGACATGATGCGGCGCGAACTGGTGTCGCGCGGGCACGACGTGCGGCTGATCGCGCCGCGTGCAGTGCTCTTTCCGAACGTGATGCGCAGCGATGGCGCCTGGAAGTGGATCGGCTACATCAACAAATTCCTGATTTTCCCCTTCATGCTGCGGCGCGCCGCCCGCGATGTGGACATGGTTCATGTATGCGACCACTCCAATGCAATTTATCTATGGTGGCTGCGCGGGCAGCCGCATGTCATCACGGTCAATGACGTCATCGCCATCCGCATGGCGCTGGGGATGGAACCGGGAACAAAGGTAAGGTTCACGGGGCGCGTGTTCCAGAAGCTGGTTCTGCGCGCACTCGCCAAGGCGCAATACGCGGTGTGCATTTCCGAGTTCACCCGTGAGCAGTTGCTGGAGCTGGTTCCCGCCTTGCGGGACCGCAGCAGCGTTGCCCATATGGGGCCCAATTTCCCGTACTTCCGGGTTGCTGATGCGGAGGTCTCTGTCGTGCGAATGGCGCTAGGCCTGGGTGACGCACCATACTTCCTGCACGTTGGCAGCGACCAGGCGCGCAAGAACCGTGGGCAGCTGGTTCGCATATTCGCGGCGTTGATCGAGAAAGATCCGAGCCTCCCGCATCAACTTGTGCTGGTTGGCGCGCCACTGGGTCCCGATGTTCTTCCCGTCATTGGGGAAACCCGGATGGAGGGCCGGGTGCGTGGACTGGGCTCCGTAGACAATGTTCAGCTGCGCGCCCTTTACTCGGGGGCGACCGCATTGATATTCCCGTCTTTGATGGAAGGTTTCGGATGGCCGATCGTCGAGGCGCAGGCGTGTGGATGCGCTGTATTCGCATCCGATCTTCGACCGATGAATGAGATAGGTGGCAAAGCTGCCGCGTATTTCGATCCGCAGGACGCTAGCGTGGCCTCGGCTGTAATTTCCGCCGCACTGCCCAATATCGAAATGCAGCAACAACGGTCGATCGATAACGCGGACCGGTTTTCCGTGAGCACAATGATTCAGCAGTACCTGACAGCGTACGCGCATGCGCAGGCCAAAAATTGAATTCAACTGATCGCCGTGCAGTGGACCGCAGTTGAATATGAATGTCTTGAAAGGCATTTCCCCACCATGCAGATTAATTGGACGACGGAATGACCATTAAATCGACCATAAGTCAATGGTTGTTTAGGCTGTTTCCTCGGAAAATGCAGCGCATGCAAATTCTGCGCAGACCTTGGCAACTCGAAATGGAATTTTTCCTGATTTCTGCCTTTTGTGCCCGGCGCGAGACAGCGATTGATGTTGGCGGCAACATCGGAATATATGCTTATGAAATGAGCCGTCATGCTGGAATGGTGGTCATCTTTGAACCCAACTAGAAGTTATGGCCGCATTTACGGCGCTTCGCTTTGTCGAATGTTCGGATAGAGGGATCGGCACTATCAAATTACTCGGGAGAAACCGAATTTCGATATGTTGATGGAAACGAAGGCGTCGCGACGATAGAAGCCAAAAACCGGCTATCGATGATTGACGACGTACGCTTGATTAAGGCTAGGAAGGTGCAGGTGCGCACCCTGGACTCGTTCGAACTCGACAATGTTTCCTTTATCAAGATCGATGTCGAGGGTCACGAAGAGGCCGTTATCGAAGGTGCCAGGGGACTGCTTTTGCGCAATCGCCCCGTTTTACTTGTCGAGTCCGAAGATCGCCACAATCCAGGAGCGCCAAATCGATTGATTGCGCAACTGAAGGCAATGAATTTTGATGCCTACTTCTTGCGCCGCGGGAAGTTGCACGTCGTCGCCGACTTAACCTCCGAAGAGTCAACTTTCAGCGAGGAAAAATACGCAAACCACGGCTATGTCAATAATTACATCTTCGTCCCTGCCGAGCTTGACCATAAAAAGGACGCTTTGCGCAAGGCAATCGAGCAGTTGCCAAGAAATTTGGTCCGAGTGCTGAATAGTGGATCTGCTTGACTGAATTTGCTCGGGAAATATTCGATCAAGCAAGAGTCTTTCCCATATCAGCACTTGGCTGTGATAGCTCTACATGGCTCAAAGTTGAGGCGTTCCGTAGAAGCGCGCGACAAAGAAAAATGACGGCTGGATATATCAGAACAATGAAATGCCGCGTATAGACGAAGCCAAGCACATACGGCAGAGTGCAAGCAGCAACGAGCGCCAGGAAGAACAGCGCAAGAAATCGATCATCTTTGGCTCGACCAAATAGCAACCACACGGCGCAAGCCAGTGCAAGAGACAGACACACCCGGTAGATCAAAATGCCAATCTTCTCCGCAATATCCATGAGGCCGGTTGAGGATGCCGAACCATATTTTTGAATGGAAAAAAACGCCACGCTCAGCTTCACATACATCGCGTGCAGGGTTTGCATGGGCGCTTGTCGCATATATGCAAGGGCGGCTGTGCGATGGTAATCGTCAAATTGCCACTCGTTATTAAAATGCATGCCGGCATTTAATTCATTATCAAATTCATCCAGATTCGTACCCGGTGGTGGAGGGTACCTTTCAAGAAATTTTGCATTGTTTCCTTTGTGCAGGTTGATTCCATCCAGACTTGTGCCGATGGAGAATCGCCCGCTCACCTGGTACTGGTGGGTCGCCCAAAGCAGCGGTGTCATGCAAATTAGGGTAACTGTCAGCAATTTGGTCGCACGCGTGCCATTCAGTGCGAAAAATGCGCAGCAGAAGACGAGCGCGACCAGGATCATCGAGCTTTTCGCCAAATATATGCCGGCGACGGACATGGCAAACAATATTGCTTTTTGCGGTACCCATGCGGGGGAGCCAGTGACACCAATCCTGGACGAATCAGGAAAGACGATCATTGCTGACGCCAGCCCAAGCAAGCTGAAAAAGTATCCCTCCTCAACCTGAAGATTGACGACATCCGCCAGGAACGACGATATTGAAAACGGCAGGACAAGCAGAAAAAGGACGAACCACCTCACCGGATTGGTGTTTGGTACGGCTCGCCAGACAATGCTCATCGCCAGCCAAAGCGGAAGGACGAATAAAATTGTCTTGGCGTAGCCGATGACGGTAAGTCTGTCGCCGAAAGCCTTCTCCAAAGCGGCAATTACTACTGGGGCCAGAGGCATACGGCTTGCAGAAAAGGTAATCGCGTAGCCCTCGGTTCCCATTGAGTCGGTGGACACCGTCAAACCATTGCCGGCCAGCAAGCTCTTGGCAGCTGGCCCGACGAGATTGGATAATTCAAATACGCTCGTTATGGAGCGATGCCTGTTGAACTCCCATTGTGCGGAAAGTGAAACCAGCATGGAGATAGCGAATCCCACCCATAGCAGCGTTCGGTTCAATCTCCCTTGAAGGAGCCCCAGCAACATTGACTTTGAATTATGCATAAAAGCCTATCGCTCAGGAGCTCGTAGCTTCATCCGCTTGCCCAACCACAGTGGGCCGCATACGTTGCGGCCCACTGATCTTCGGTTGGCAGCGGCGGAAGATCCTGGTCAAAAAATGATGGTGCCGATACCCGTTGCATCATATTGCGCAAGGCTTCCGCGAACTCGGCTTCTCCACCTTTGCTGATCGCAACCCACTGCGTACCGCCCAGCACCTCAGCCACGCCGGAGTCCGAACTCATGACGACCGCCAGGTGCTGATAAAGTGCTTCTATTGCCGGCAATCCATAACCTTGAATCGCGGGCATGGCAAAAATATGAGATGAACGGTAAAGATCATGCAATGCTGCGTCGCTCAGGAAACCGTGAAAAATTACACTGTCCCCGAGGTTCAAGGAGGAAGCCAATTCAGCTAGCTGACTGAACTCGGGGCCTTTGCCGACGATATTCAATTGCCAAGGGGGGAGGTCCGGATGCTTGGCGAGCGAACGCAAAATCCAGTCAATGCACTTGCTTTGCTGAAGCCGCGAGACCGAAAGAATTCGTGTTGGCGTTGCGGTACGCGACGGCTTTTTCAAGAGTGGCCCGCCAAAGCCACCAAGATAGATGACATCACCGAATCTTCGGTAAAGGGCTGCCATTTCGTCGCGCAGGACCCTCGTATTCGTGACGAGGGTTTGTGCCCGTCGTATGCCTTGACCGGTAAAGAAATTCAGCAATTCATTCCTCAACTATCTTACCGGAGAACGAAAAAGCCGAGCATTCGAAAAAGACTCACTTAGGAGGCTGTAGGTGTCAGGTATCCAGAGGTGATAAGGCGTCCTTACCAGCATGCCTGCATGGCAAGCTGATTGAATGCTGAAAAGAACGGGTACAGGAGAATTTTCGGCACGCAAAAAATCCAGACACCGCCGTAGTGCGATGGCTTTGCCGAACGCGTTTCTTTTGGGAAGCGGTTGGTGAACTTCGAGCGGCAATTCTGCAAACGAGGCAAGATCTATTTTGTCGAAATAGCAAACGACAGAATGGGTTGTTTTGAGTTCATGCAGTTTTCGCGAAAGAGCGAGGATGACGCGCTCCTCTCCGCCAAACTCTATCAATTCAGGGCGGAAGATGACGATTGCCCCTGAACGCGGCATTGAGGTCTGGACATTCCTCTTCACGGTTCATTCCTAACCATGGCCGACTGCGTCGCCGATATCTGTTTGCTGCCCCCAAAATTGGAGATTAGAAGTCTGTCCAATAGCACCGTCGCAGCGAGCAGTACAAAAGCGACAATTGGTACGTGTATGGCCAGGATTTGTCCCGACAGCGACTGTTCGACATAGCTCTGACTCAGCCCTAGAGCCGCCAGCAGGAACCAGGGATCACGATGCATGGGTCCCGTCGATATGAGTCCGGTAAGGATGCTGACCCAGATCACAGTCAAGACGGAACCGAAGAAAACACCGACGAATCCGAAGGCGTTGTAGAAGTTGGCGAAGAAGCCGTATGAAATCTGTGTTCCGTAGTCGTCCTGACCTAGGTCACCCGCATAGCGTCCAAGGAAGTTGTTGGTGCCCAGTACGGGCTTGGCAGGGTAAAGGTAGGAAGGCACGACATGTAATGCCGCTTCCGTGATCGTTTCCCAACCGGTGAATTCACCGTAATAGTTTGTGGCAGCCAGCAGGCGATCCGCCTCGCCAACCATTGCGATACGTTGAAATGCGGATAACTTCGGATCCAAATATGATTTGGTACCTGTTTGCACCGAGTCCTCTGCCACCTGGCGAACCGTTTCGCGGAAATGTTCGTCGGTGAGGAATGAAACTACAGTCTCGTATGTCGCGCTCGTTGCATTATTGAAGTTCAGGTCGCGTCCGCCAACATTACGGACGTATTGCGATATCGGAAATACAAAGGATTGAAATACAGCCAGCAAGGCTACGATGGAAAACCATATTGCGGGGTTACGCCAGCCATACCGCGCAAGAGCCATGATCAGATAGAACACCAGCGGTTCGGCCATCGCCTGCTTGCCGGTCTCGAAGATGCCTATCACCGAAGCAGATGCGACAAGCAGCAGCAGTAGCGGATTTAGCAGAAACTTCCTGGAGTTGGTTTTCCATAGATACATCATGAACGTGGGGATGGCGATGTTTGAATAAGGTGTCAGCGCCTTAAGCAACCCCCAGACACCGCCTGTGATTTCCGAGCCATACAGGCCTGTCATTCGCAGGGCGACCGCCGAGCCGTACCCGGCAAAGAAGAAAATGCCCGAAAGGATAAGGAGTCGCCGCGACGACAGTTCACTGCGGAAGCCTGCCAGAGGTCGCGAAAATCGTCCTGCAATCTTGGTCCCTAACCACACGGCCGCGAACCCGAGAAACATCACAAGTGCCGTCGTCTCCGGTGCCTGAAGTCGCGCTCCAATCGACTCTTCCATAAGTACGTTCTTGGCGAAATAGGCACCGCCAAGAAAACGACCGACAAGAAGAATGTTGAGCAGTCCAATTGGACTTGCCAGTTTCACGGTGAGAACCGAGAGAAGGCCGAAGAAGGCTGCGCCGGAAAAGAGAACGGCGACAAGGACGTCTTCGCCCAAGGCGATTTGCACAACGGCGACTGTTGCCGCAATCGCCGCTGCAGCCATGGCAACCGGCGGCGTCTCGCCGTTCGTAATCGGATCAGCTTGATGCGAAAGTATCATCGATTATGTGCCGCAGCAGACTCATGGTTGTGTTGTCGTTCTGTAAAAATCGTGCACGACCCTGCCGAGCTATGCGTTCACGATACGATTCATCTTGCAAAAGTTGCTCGCATTGCCTTGCACAATCCTCGGCGTCATCCCAAAAAACGGCTTCTTCCCGGTCCGTATAGATTGATTCGTGCTCATGGGTGCGCTTCGCACACAACACGGATCCCAGCGATGGAATCTCCATTGAGCGGGTTGTGTGAAGATCGCGGTTCCCGGAAGAAAGCAGTCCGAGACAAACCCGGGCGCACTGCACGGCGTAGCAATAGTCGTCGCCTTCGAGGTGGGGAGCACGTAAGGCCCCGCGCAGGGTTCGCCATTCCGGCGCCTTGTGCCAACCGCTGCCATAAATGGCGATGGGTATGCCCTGCGCCATCAGTCGGGCCAGAAACGGGCCGCGTTCGGGCATCCACGTTCCGACAAACGCCACATCGGATTGCCACTTCCGCCTGATTTCGGGCGTGATGGTGCGCGGTGCATGTTCCACGTCGTCTGCCACGCGATAGCGATAAAGAACCTTGCTCGCCCCTAGCGCCTCGGCTTCCGCGATGTTTTCGGTACGTACGACGACGACAAGGTCATAGTCTTTTATGGCATCTCGGTACGCGGCAAAACGGACCCCGTCTCGCGGACCAAACGGATCATCGTGATTAAAATTGACGACCCGCATGCCACGGGCTTTCAGGTCGCGCACAAGGGCGGAACTGATCAGACTTCCGCTATCGACGAAGGCAAGATCGAAGCTCTCTTGCGCTATGGATCGAAGGAGTTTCCGGCGGGCTATTGCCGCTAGCGGAAACGGGGTGAGCTTCCATTCGATGTTGTCGATGATGTTCCACGCTGGCAACAACTTTCTTGGGTCGACAGCACGAACGTCATGACCCAGGCGCGAGAATGCCCGGTATCGATGCAGGCTAGTTCCCGAGTCTGGCCCGATAAAGAGAACTTTCATACCGATACTTGTGTTCGCTTGCCGTGGGGCCCTGCCCACTATTCGCGAATGAATTGGTAGCTGACCTCGTGGCAAAGAAGACTGGGCCACAAGCGCTTCCATCCGATAAGCTTTCCCACCGGGAATATCCTTTCTATTTTCAGCCCCGTCTTGCTGGCGAGGCGCAGGGTATCGCCGACCGTGAAGTTATGCAGGTGATTGCCATCCCATTCCTGCTTTTCGAACCAGTCGGGTGAACTTGTGACCGGCATATTGCCTGCCAGTAGTTGCACGCGGCATTTGATGGAGGCGATGTTGGGAAGGTTCACCAGAACCCGTCCGCCGTTGCGCGTGATGCGCGCGATTTCCCGGAATGAGTGGAATGGATCAAAAAGATGTTCGATGACCATCATGGCAATCGAGTCGTCGAATTGCTTGTCTGCGAACGGGAAATCATCATTGAGATCGGCCGCGGTAAATGACAGGTTCTGCGGTGAACTGGCCTCGCGCCTGCGGTCCACGATGTCTACAATGTGATACTTGTCACAGAGTGATGCAAGCGCGTTGGGAATTTCGGGGTTGCCAAAACCCAGTTCTACAACATTCCTCCCCGGGTTATCGCTGAGGTAGCGGTACACGCAGTGGTACCGGTGCTCCGCCTTTGCAAGGTTGCCAAGGACGTTCCTGGTATCGGCAGGTTTGCTGGAATCGCCGGGATTTTGATTGATGAGGTGGCTTCTTGCATAGAAGCGGCTTGCGGCGCTCGTCATGTCGGATCCATCAGATTTGACTTGGAAATGGCTGGGTGTGCCGATGCTGGATTGTTCATCGCCGTGGAAGGTGGGCAATGATCGCCCGCCAAACCCTTCATCGCCTTGATTATGGTTGTCCCATAGGAGTTCCAGCCGCCGATTGTCGTTACGCGCTTCAGCGCGGCGCTGGCAAACCGGGCCCGCAAGGGCGGGTCGTCGGCGAGCCTCTGGATCGCCGAGCAGAGGGCGTCGACGTTTCGGGCAGGGACGATGAACCCTTCGACACCATCATCGAAGAGATCGGCGGCGCCCGCATTTTCAGTCGCGACGACGGGGCAGCCGCAGGCCATCGCCTGAGCCTGAACCAGCGCCAAGCCCTCCTCAACACTGGGAAGAACAAGAACGTGCGCCTTACTGAACATGTTCTTGAGGTCGCTTTGTGGCACGTGGCCCACGGTCCGTGCGGATGGATTGTTGTCCAGGAACTCGCGCAGGGCGGGCTGCACTTCTGGGGAGACGTGGCCAATAATCGTCAATGACTTTGCCGGATGGTCGAGCCTGGTGAAGGCTTCAAAAAGGTAGGGAGCCCCTTTTCTTATGGAGAGTGTCCCAACAAAAATAACGTCGAATTTCTTTTGTGCCGGCTCTGCCACATGGGAGAAGCGCCCCAAGTCCACGCCGTATGGGGCCAGGTTCAATTTTTCGCGCGGCACCCCCATATCGATGAAGGTTTTCAGGACGAAACGAGAAGGCACGAAAATCGCATCCGCTTGCTCGTACTCCGCTTCTTCGCGGTCCAGGATGCGTTCGGGTATGCCACTGAAATACAGGCCCCAGCGATCATATTCAGCGCGCAAGATCGCATCCTGATGACGTATGTGGGTGGAACCACGATCGCAGATATATTTCCCACCGCGCCGTTGCGCAGCCCGTCCAGTCCATAATGAGGAGCCTGACAATCCACAAAAGACATCACATTCAGCGATCGACCTTGCGGTAACCGCATCAAAGCTGGTCAGGTCCAGAAATTCCCATCGTTCCTTCAGCGCGCGGGGAATCCAGCCGGCCATATACGGACCGTGAAGCCACGGAAACGTGTGCACCTTCACCGCAGGAACGCCGGTATCCCCCAGTTTGAATCGCGGGTAGGCCGTGTGAATTCCAGACAGATGCCCCGCCTTTTCCAGTTGACGTGCCATGTCAAAGGAATGAAAAGTTCCGATGGTGGAGATGACTACCCGCATGCGTTTTTTATGGATAGAAGTTAAGAGTTCAATGGGAGACGGTGGGGCGTCCAGTATCGGCTTGGGTCAATACGCCACGAACGAGCCACATGGAAACGCCGAGCATGGCTGCTTCCAGGACGAGCATCGTCAGTACGATGCCTATGTCGCCCATGGCTCGTGCGCCTATCCACGCAGCGCCGACACCGAGCGTTGAGAGCGCGAGAAAGGTCCAGCCAAGCCGACGATGGCAATTGGTCGACAGCAGGAGCACACGAGGAACATGCCATACGCCGCCGATGAACGTTGCGCCGGCAAACGCCAGGAACAGGGGTCTATCGAAGGTAATCTTGCCGTGGGTCCACCAGCTCAGCAGGCTGGGGGCCGCGAAGATCATGGCCGCCGACAATACGAGACTGACGGCGGCGCCAAGCACGAACCCCTGGCCGTAAACCCTTCGCAGCATCGTCCCATCGCTGGCGCCAAAAAGCCGTGAAAAATCCGCCCACAGGGCGAGGCTGAGCGTCGATGTCAGCTGGATGACAACGCGCGACAGTGTTCTGTATGTATTGAAAATCGCAACCGCCGCGCCGCCAAACAAACCCCCTACCACCAGCGTAATCGCCTGGATGCTCAGCGCATTTCCCAGGGGAAACGCCATAAAGGCCGCGGCAGGATGCAAAAGTGTGCGGAGCTCCTGCAAGCTGGATTTCCCGAGTTGCCAGTGCAAGGCCGGAAATTGCCGCCGACAGTGAGAGGCCAGGGCTAAAGTTCCTACCAACCGGCCCGTGAACATGCCTGCAGCGGCGGCAGAAAAGCTTCCGTAGATTGCCAAGCCGGCCGCGGTTCCGGCAAATTCAATTATTCGGACGCCATTGCCCAGTAACACACCTTCCGCGTATCTTCCGTAGGTTCGGAACCCGGAGTCGAATAGGCCCCCAAAAAGGCTTGATAGGGTGGCCAAGATCATCAGCCAAAGCGCCAGCCGGCTGTCGCTTCCAAGCAGGGCTTCGTCCACGAAACAAAAAGCCAGGCCCGTCGAGACGCTGATCAAGGCTATCGCGCACAGCACCAAAGCCAGGGCGCTTTGAAACACAGAATCCGCTTCATCGGGGCGGCCCGCCGCGTGCAGCATGGTGATCTTGTTCGCGGCAACCGGTATGACGCCCGCGTCGCTCATCGAGAAATAGGCAGGTATCGCGGAGAGCATCAGCCATTTGCCGTAATGCTCCGTCGTCCAGAAATGAAGGAACAGCGGAAGCGAAAAGACCTGAATACCAACGGTTACAGCCTGGCTGATGAGATTGGCGCCGGTTCCGGCAAGGACCCGCGCCCGCAGGCTGCTAAATTGCAGTCGTTTCCATCGCATCGGGTTGATTGGCGCGGCGGCTGCGGCGGTGTTGACTAGGGGATTTGCCACAGTTTTAAACCAGTGCCCCAGGTAACAACAAAGCCGCCTGGCTAGCAGTAACGTTCAAGTGGTCAAACCAAACACCCTATTG
>CAIZGQ010000041.1 GCA_903932565.1 uncultured Hyphomicrobiales bacterium | reverse complement strand
CTCGATGAAATCGAAGGCACCTTCCATCATCGTCAATAATTCAAGTTCGAAGGTGAGATGGCACTTGCCGGCCCACTGCGAATCGACGATTACGTCCGATCGCACCTCAAGTTTTGGCAAAGAAATCAGGACTTGCTCGAACCTTTCATTCCAGGTGAGCAGTTCTCCAAATGCCGAATAGCCTACAACGTGAGTCTCTTCTGGTCGAAGCTGCTTGTCACCTGCGAATATGCGCTCCACGAGCGGGGCAAAGCATATTGGTTGGCAGAACTGGAATTTTCCCTTGTTCCACATGCCGACTCCGTAGGTCTTCAGGAAATCGAGTAAATCGCTGGGCAACTTTCCCGATAAAGCCTCCAGTTCCTGATCCTCAAGGGGCACCGCGAATGCCGGTGGCCCCAGGTCGTCTAATAACTCTTCATACCTGCCGCTCATTATTCACTCCTCGCATTCCTCTAAAGTGACATCCATTTTATCCAGTCCGCGTTCCTTGGCCTTCTTGGCGGACTACAGCAATTGGTCGGAACGTGACGATTTGCTCCCTGGCTTTGGTTTTGCCCACTGAGACCCGATCGAAGAGTTGATGCTCGCGTCACCGAGGTCCGTTGGCTCTGGTAAACCACCTGCCGTGAGATCAGGATTGTGGAGCGCCGCCTTGCCTGCCAGTGCGTCGCGTGCGGCCTGTTCAGCCTCTGCCTTGCTGAGGCCGTTGCGGCGGGCCGCGCGCAAAGCGGCCTTCTTTGCCTGGTCACGGAAAGTCTTACGCATATCCGCTTCGCCCGGGAAAGCCTCCCGGCCTCCAGCCTTGTATTTCTTGATGCCGTCGATCACGTCCTGCGGCGACATCTTGTTGATACCGTCCTGCTGTCCCTTGAGCTGACGCCGGAATTCCTTCAATTTCTCCGGGTCCTTGCGATCAGGGGGCGTGAAACAGTCGGGGCGATCGCCGCAGTCGTGGCAAGGCTGCGCTGTATCCGCCGGCTTCAAATTCGCCTGTGCCTTGCTGTGCGCATTGTAAATCGACGCGGCGGCGACGGCGGCACCGACGACTGCGGTTCCACCCAGGATCGCCCAGCCCACCGGTCCGGACAGCAATTCCGCGGCGGTCGCGAGCGCTGCGGCGCCGCCTTCTCCGACGAGAACTGCCGACCCACCTTCCCCGGCCGCCGCGCCGGCCGCGGCCAGGGAAGGTACGCCCGTCATGCGACCCCGCGTCCTTGTTCGAGTTGGCTCGCCATCGCCACCATCAGGCACCCGATGGCAGGATCGGCGCCGTCCGGGGCCGCGCGAAGATAGTCGAGTGCCGAGGCGGATCGGGCGAACTCGCCACGGCTCAGCAGCGACAGATAGGCAAACTGTCCGAGGGCGCGCTCGGTGGTCAGGCCGGCGGCCCGTCCTTGTCGCTCATTGTCGTTCAACCACGCCAACAGCTCGAGCTCGTTCATTTGGGCGACGCGTTCCGGCGCGACTTCGCGCAGATACGCGGCCACGTCGCGTCGGGAACGCTGGGACATTGCATCGGCAAGGGCGCTCATCTGGGTGGTATCGAATTGCAGCCTGCCGCGCGCGCCGCGGGCCAGTGATCGCGGTGTTTTGCCTGGGCAGCGCCTTTGGCGCCTTAGATGGCGATGGCCTGCGCGGACCCGAAAAAGCGTCGCAATTGTTGCGGCGTCATGATCGGTAGGGTCAGCTCGATGATGTTCGGGTCCCAGTGCCGAAAAATGACGGTTCGGGTGGTCTCCG
>CAIZGQ010000040.1 GCA_903932565.1 uncultured Hyphomicrobiales bacterium | reverse complement strand
GAAATGTCGATGCGCGTGTCACCTCCCTATCGATTATCGGGATGGCAATGTGGACTGCCTGGTGGTTCAAGCCGAACCAGGATCAAAAACTGGAATTTGTCGCGAACGAAATTGCCGAAAATGCTCTTGCATCCCTGCGACGGGCAAAATCAGTACAGCGCATTGAATCCATCTCCGACCTGACAGCAGAGATTCGAGAAAATCTGGCTCTGATTGATGGCATCGCAAGCCGCAACAAGGTGTGAATCAATCACTGCGATATTGATGTGATTTCGCAGAACTTGCATCGTCACGCTTTTTGAGTTCGATGGCGTGAAAACAGAGCTCAGATGAATCTTGTTTAACGCAAAATTGGCTGTTTTAAATTTGACGGTTACGTCAAAATATCTACAGTAATGAAAACTTAATCATCGCTTTAGTTCGGTCAGATGGAGTCTTGAGATGTTGCGCATTGCGGTGGTCGGTGGCGGCCCAGGAGGATTGTTGTTTGCGAAGCTCGCGAAGCAATCCAATCCAGATTTTCAGGTCGATGTTTTCGAGCAGAACGCTTCGGGCGCAACATATGGCTTTGGTGTTGTCCTTGCGGATGTGGCGCTAGATATCCTGAATGGCGTTGATCCTGGCCTGAAAGCCAGAATCTCTGAGATTGCCGAATTTCAAGACAGGATCACGATTGTTCACAAAGGGGAGCAAATCGACCTCAAGGGAAACGGCTTCATGGGAATTAGCCGTGTGAAGCTTTTGAACTTGCTTCAGGACAATGCATTAGAAGCGGGTGTCAATATTCATTTCGAAAGTCGAAAGACAGATGCAATCCAATTTCCCGACTATGATCTGATTGTTGCTGCGGATGGAGTCAACAGTGCGATCCGTTCGTCCTTAAATGCGCATTTTCAGGCAACCAAGGAGCCGCTTCTGAACAAGTGGGTTTGGTATGCGACCAAGAAACGCCTTTCGTCTGTTGGCCTAATCTTTAAAGAAACAGAATTTGGCACGTTCATCGCGCACTCCTATCGGTTCTCGCCGGACATGGGCACCTTTGTCATCGAATGCAGCGAGGCAACCTGGCGGCGCGCCGGATTGGACAGTGCCAGTGATGAGGTTAGCCGTGAATTCTGTGAAAACGTTTTTGTGGATTATCTTGAAGGCGCGCCGCTTGTTTCGAACCGGTCACTTTGGTTCAATCCTGAATTCGTTACCAGTAAAAACTGGTATCATCAGAATATCGTTCTCATCGGTGATGCATTGAAAACCGTCCACCCATCCATCGGCTCAGGAACGCGCATGGCGTTTCAGGATGCTATGGCTCTTGCAAAAGCGCTCGACGACTGCGAGTGCGATGTTGACGAGACGCTCCGGACCTTCGATGCACGCCGCCGCAGCGGCGCCAATTCCTTTCAGGATGCTGCCATGAAAAGCATTCTCTGGTACGAGACCGTCGACGAGCGGATGCACCTTGATCCTGTACCATTTGCTTATGATTACATGATGCGGACGGGCCGCGTCGATGATGAGCGCTTGCGGCGTATGGATCCGGAATTTGCTGCCAGGGTCAGTGAATATAGTTTTTCCGTATCTGATTGATTTAGGCCTTATTCTGTAATTCTTGAGGCGCCAAGTTTAAATCAGAAGGAGCGTTTCGGACGTTGATAACGGGCGTCGATGACGACTCAATTAGGAGCCGTTCGCATTTCGATAGTGCATTTGTCATAAAATACACTATCGGTACTATTTTTGAATTAAATTATGTAGAGGCTGTTTGAAACCGTTGAAGGCTCATCTTGCATTTGATTTATGCTGTTTATTTGGAAACCTGAATCGTGCGGTCGAATGGCTGCAATCTCCAAAAAGATCAAGCGCTATCAAACTGACCTTACCAATGAGGAATGGGTTTTGCCGACGCAATGCTACCGCAATCGGCGTCAACAGGCAGACGCGCCTCGTTAGATTTGCGTGAGGTCTTGAACGCCATTCGCTACCCCAGCCGAGGCTTTGTGATGGCTGAGGTCAACTGGAAGAGTGTTCCCAGGAAAGACGGAAGCGGGTGGCGTGGTTTGCTGACGACGTCGGTTCCTGCGGCTGCGATGCGTTTTGAGATAGCGATACCGATATATTAAGAGGCGCCGGTTACAAGAAAAGTGCGCTGAACCATGAGCGACTAATCCATTCGCTGGATTGGCAAACAACGTTCGGCATTGAGGCGGCTGGGTACGTTCGGTCAAGATCGCCAAAATGGTCTCGGGAGCCAGTTCATAGAGCTGGTCATCCCGCGTTTTTCTCTCTCGCACATCGTCAAAGATGCCGGGCGTGAGGTGCATTCAATTATCGTGGCAATACTATTAAAACAGACTTCAAAGTGACAAACAATTGTAATGTACCATTTGCGTTTTTGAGCACGGCTGCCCTAATTTGTTGTAGTTACAGGGCCGCTCTAAGTTGCCGGACTAATCCAGGCTTCGGGCCTCACCGTCGCGGCGCCAGCCTTAGCTGGCCGGCTCAAAAGTTAGTCGATGTTTCTCGTTGGGTCAGCAGACGCTCTCAGCTCGACTGAGTGAGCGACGCCTTCGGTGGCCGTCCGCGCGCTTTTGCACGCGCCTGCGTTGCGGCACGATCGCGGGAGGCTTTCTCACGAGCAGGCGTCGGCTTCAGCGGTCCGGTCGCGGCCTCGACGTCATAGCGCGGCAGACGGATGATCTCCGGCCACATCATGTCGTAGTCGACAGCGCCGCCGTATTCCTCACCTTCGGTCCGCGGCATGTGGCCATTGATAGCGTCGCGGATTTCCGGGTTCATGCGGATGCGCTTGGCCACGAACTTGAACCGGTGGCGCCAACCGTGGTTCGGGCTGACGTGCTCATCGTCGACCCCAATGCAACGAACCCATTCGGCGAGCTTCTCACCGACCTTCTGATACTGGGGGTTTTCGTTGGTGCCCCCGCGCCGTCGCTCCGGATCGTAGAACAACGGGCCGATGTTCCGGCTCCGAACGAATTCGATAAAGCCTTGCTCGATCAGGTGCGGATGCAGCGGCACCCAGCGGGCCTCCTTCGTTTTGGCTCGTCGAATATGCATCACCCAGGCGCCTTCGCGCTTGCGCTCACCGGTGTCTAGAACCTTTATGGTGATATCGAGTACCTCAAGAGCGGTGATCTCATTCACACGGGCACCGCTGTAGGCCAATATCCAAGGCACCCAGCGCCGTGCAGCCGCAAATTCCTTCGAGACACGGCTGTCTGCCGGACGCAGTGACTCGGACAAGATCAATCGGGCTTCGGCGTCTGTGAAATAGGGCTTGCGGAACTTTTGGCGTTTTGGAACCACGATTGAGATGTCGGCCATCGGGTTCGTCGTCGCCTTCTTGTTCTTGACAGCCCACCGGAAAAACGAGCGCGCGGCGGCAAAGTAGCCCTCGTTGATCCCGCTGGGGTCGAGGTTGCGGTCGATCAGTTCCTGCTTCCAGACCAGCAGGCTGTCGGGTGTCGCGTCGTTCAGGTTGTCGCTCTTGATCGACCGACAAAGGTCCTGGAGGCAGGACCGATACTTCTTGCGGCTGCTTGGCTCCAGGCCATGCTCTTTGGCGAAGGCGTCGAAGTGCTCCGCCAACGCGAGGCGGCGCTGGGTGGCCTGAATCTTACGCTCAACCAGCTCCCATTTCGGGAACCGGCTCTCCCGTGGATCCTCGGAGTAATCCCCCTCGGCATGGCGCGCCAGGGTCTCCTTCGCCAGGACCCCGGTCTTCGCGGCTGCCATGGCGAGGTCGAAATGGTCGGCCTCATCGACAACGATCCCGCGCTCATTGAGGAATGTCTGCACCTGCGGCAGGTAAAGGCTCACAGCGCCGCCGGGGCGTTTCCCCGAGGGTTTGATAATCCGTCGATCGTGTTCGACCCGGCCCGCCCAGTCGTCCGCCGGGGTCGCCGTCTCGACATGCCGTTCGACGTACCAGCGATAGAATTCCCCCGCCAATCCTCGGACCTGAAAGGGCGTCAGTCGGGAGGCCTCAGCGATCGACAGGCGGCTCCATTCTCGCTGTAGGTCGGCCATGGTGCGGACGAACCGGTGCTTGGCTTCCTTAACGTCTTTGGTGCCCAGGGTGCGTTGCACAACCTGCTTGCCGACAAGCGGGCGCAGTTCCATCGGCACCCGCACGCGGAGCCAATACATGCCGGTTTTGGGATGCTTCCAAGGAGACGCCATGCGTAGGGCCATGTGTATCACCGCTGTGTATCACCCAGCGATCGAAAAGCCCTTGATTACTGACACTTACCTGTAAACATTGTGTTTATAGGAAGATTGGCGGAGAGGGAGGGATTCGAACCCCCGATAGGCTTGCACCTATGCCGCATTTCGAGTGCGGTGCTTTCAACCACTCAGCCACCTCTCCGGCGGAACACGCTGTCGCATGTGGTTGCAGGCGCAATATCATGGG
>CAIZGQ010000039.1 GCA_903932565.1 uncultured Hyphomicrobiales bacterium | reverse complement strand
ATTGCGTCAGTTGCGGGTGGAGACAAGCCTTTCGCCGGGGTTCCCGGGCCTCTAGGGCTGTTTCCGAACTATGTCTCCGTATTCCGGTTATGGGGCGGAATGCCGAGGTCGTGCGAGTTCAGGGGAGTGCTGCATTGGCACCTGATATGTGTCGGCTACCGCATTCTAGACGGCGACGAATTTTTCAGCTCTCAATTCGGGCTCCCCATCGAAGCGATACGCTGTCATGGGGCCACCCTTAGCGACGCTGTAGTCGACACACGCCACGCGGGGCGCGGCTGGGGCGATCGGCTCCTTGGGGTCGAACCAGTAGTGGCCGATGAAGGTTGGCCGGTCGGGCTCAGGCAGCTGGCAGTGGGCCTCAATTGGAACGTCGGGGATGTCGACGCCGCTGGGCCCGATGTAGGCGGAGCGGTAGGTGCTGAGATTTGGGTTCCACCACCGCGTGCGGATCTCGTGGCGGACGTGGCCGTCCTTGTCGGTGAAGCTATGCCCCGTCGGAAGTTTGACCTCAACGCCTTTTAGTAGGGTCTCGATCGCGTCGTAGGTCGCCGTGCCCTTTCTGCTTCCCGCCTCGACCAGTTCCGGTGTCAGGCGCTGACCGTCGCGTAGGAGTGGGCGGACAGCCTCGACATGCAATGGGCTCCAGCAGGCGTGAACGACGCGGAAGTCATCCTCCTCGATCCACAGCGGGAGGTCCATGAACCACGCGACCCACTCGGCGTGTAAAGCGCTGTCTTCGCCCACCTCCGCGAGGAACCTCTCATGCTGGCCACGGTTCTTCGCGCCCCGCTCTCCGTCGCGGGGACGGAGGTGGCGACCGCTGCTCTTGGGATCCGGGGTCGCCCACGCGATCGCGTTGAACTCGTGGTTGCCCATCGTCGCGCGGGCGGCTCCCGCGTCGATCATCGGGCGAACGATCTCCAGCGTTCTAAGCTGGCCGGGGCCGCGGTCAATGAAGTCGCCGACGAAGATTGCCTGACGGGTGGGGTGGCGCCACGCGCCGGATTGGATCCCGTACCCCAGCTCAATCAGTAGCGCCTCGAGGCGGTCGGCGTGTCCGTGGATGTCGCCGATAATGTCGTAACTCATTTCTGGTGCTTCCATGTTTGTGGGCCGGCAGGCCCGAGACGCCTCGTACTCTAATTGGCGTTGAGGCCCCACTCGCGGCTCATGAGCTTCTGCTTCCAGCGCTCCTCCATCCGGAGAATGTCGCCCTCTGACGCACCTGAGCCGGCCACTTCGAGTATGCTGATCCGATAGTTTGTCCGCTCGCGAGACTTCAGCCGCGTGTTGCCGCCGTGCCCGTCTGCCGCGTACGCGATCCACCTTGACCAGAAGCCTCCGTTGCCGTCGGCCTTCCCAACGTAGGTCTTGCCTGAGGTGGGGCAGGTAAGGAGGTAGACGCCGCGCCCCTGCTTCAAAAAATAAACCCACTTCTCGGGTAGGCAGGAGACTTCTGACATCGACGTGACGAGGCTAATGTAGCCCGGGAATTCGGGCCCCTCGTCGCCATCGGCGCGGAGTTCTGTGATCGGCTTTGTGGACGTACCCCGCTGGACCCACGCTCGGGGCGACCGTCCCCAGTCCACGAAGAGCCTCCCGCAATATTCCGAGAGCGCCTCACGGCGGACGCAGGTGTATCGGTCGTGGATCTCTGGGTTGAGGGCGACGCCCCCGACGGGGTCGATGTCTGTGACGTCTACGGCGCCGAGTAGCGTGGCCTCGTAGAGCCCCAAGAAAGCTGACCGCGATCCCCCGGCGGCGGCGAAAGCGGCCCAGATGGGGCGTCGGAAGTGAGCGCGGCGCGTCCGCAGCTGGAACGATTGGTAGGCTTCGAAGGCAGACGTACCAGATCTCCAGAGGGCGAGTGGGTCAATCCCGCCCTGCGGCCGGTGACGAAGTAGCGCCACTTCGTTGAGTGGGATTTCTGCCTCTTCGAGCAGGGATTGGAACGTTATGGTCATCTTATGGGCAGCTCACGACGACGAAACTAATACTGCTGCGGTCAGTTGCAGCGGAACCCGCCACCAAAGATCGGCGTGCAGGTGCGCGAGCTGCCATTCTGATCTGTGATGCGATATCCGCCCCCGAAGGTTGGCGTCGTCGTGACCACGTTGCCATTCGTGTCGGTCGAGCGTGTGCCGCCCCCAAATGTCGGTGTCGTCGTCACCGTTCCGCCAGTCATGTCTGTGGAGCGGTAACCTCCGCCGAAGGTGGGCTGGGTATTGACGGTGTTGCCATTCTGGTTTGTCGACCTAAAGCCACCGCCGAATGTTGGCGTTGAGTTTACAACATTCCGATAAGCATCCATGCAGCGGCTCCCACCACCAAACACAGGCTGGCAAGTGACCTGAGCCCACGCGGAGCTATTGCCGACCGCTAGAAGGACTACGGCCGTGGAGGTTTTCGCAACGAATTTGTAATAGCGCATCCATTTTTCTCGCTTGTCTATCTTTAGGGGAAGGTGAACCCGAAAAGTTAAGATAAAACACTCTTTGGTGGTAAACATGCTACAGTATGATTGGTAGAAATCGCTCTTTATATTGAGGCGTGACGATGGGCGGATTTGGATCAGGGCGACGCCGCACCGTCAACCGAGGCGACATCGAGGATGCCTTGGTCGTCGACCTGCGTGTGCTGAGACGGCACGGTTTGCTGCGGCCTCTGCAGGTGACCGCAGGCACGCTGTCGGCTTCCGGTGCGAAGGGCGGACGGTTTCAAGCCCGTTGTGTCGTCGACCTCACGGATCCCGCCATCGGTGCTCTGCGCGTCACCACTGACATCTGGGGCGCGCCAGTCAAAGAAGCTGCCGTTCGAGGTCGTCCTTCCGAACCCGCCAGTCTTGCATCGTCTGAGTAAGAAGTGCTTGCCAGTTTAAGCCGTGATCTGGGTGCAGCGCGTGTGCGAGTTCGTGGGCGATCACATAGTCGATAAGGTGAGGCGACGCCTGCACCAGCTCGCTGTTCAACACCAGATTTCCCTTGGGCGTGAAACTCCCCCAGCGCTGGGACATGGCCCGAATTATGAGGCGCGGCTTTTCAATGCCAAGCCGCAAAAATGGAGGCGCCGTCGTCTCGAGCCGTTCCGGGAAAATTCGGTGACTTTGCAAGCCGTACCAATGTCGCAGCAGCGCCTTCCGATGCACAAATTGGCTGTTTTCGCGAACGGCGAGAACAATCCGGTCGCCGTCCAGGCGGACATTCGGCGCGCCTTCACCCGTCACGACGAGGCGATACTGCTTCCCAAGAAAGAGGTGGGTTTCACCGCTCACATATTGGCGGGCTGGAGTTCGGGGACGCCATCTTTCGCATCGACGCAACTCGCGCTTTATCCAGCCGCCACGCCTTGAAACGCGCGCGACGATTTCGTCGTCCGTGGCTCGATCGGGTGCGTAGGCGGCGACGCTTCCGTCGGGAGAGACGACAATTCGCAGCGTGCGCCGATCCGAACGCTTCACGGAAAACGGCAAATCCATCTCGCCCCAGCGGGCGATAAGCTCAGCGGATTCTGCCATCGTCGGCCATTCGCACGCGCGCTGAAGCCAGCACGTCATCCACAATCATGTCGATGACGTCGGGACCGATGTTGACCGCACCAGACGACAGAATTTGGTCAAAGAAGAAATCGTCGATCGCGTTACGAATGCGGTTCTGAAGGTCCCGATCGTGCTGCCAGCCGACAGTTCGATTACGCTCAATGATATCGGTGACCGCGATGGCGATGTCCGTGGCCGGGCCATCGGCGTCCAATCCAACTTTCTTTAGTTCCCGGCGTGCGATACCCCAAAATGCCGTCTCATTGCCCTTGCCCCTGATCGAGGGCGGCGTTGGATCTTCACTGTCCTCGCGCGTATCGATGCGGTCGCGAAGTGATCGCATCTGATCGAGATAGGCTTTTTCTTCTAGCCGGCGATCTCTGAACGCCGCGATCGTGTCCCGGATCAGCTTGGAAAACTTCTCGAAGAAGACGGGGTCTTCGTCCCATTTTTCTTCGATCGCACGCAGCGTCCGGTGCGCGATTTCATCGGCGATCGATGCGTCCGAGCGGTTCTTTTTCGACCTCGCCGCGTCGATGGCGGAATCGTCAAAAACCGCCAGGGGCTCCACGACGGTAATCACCTCGTGCGCGGTTACGTGGTTGTCTAGGAGCGCCCGCACGCGCTTTTCATAGTCCGACGAATCGATCGCGTCGGCATATCGGGTCCTCACATGGGCACGCAGGGCAATGAACCGCTTCTCGTCAGAGCGCCATCGCGCCATCCGCTCGGGCGGGGATTCCTCGACAAACGTCCGTGAAGCGACGGCCACCGTGAGCGTGCGGGAGAATGCCGACAACGCCTTGTAGAATTCGTCTCTCAGGCTCTCGTCCGATAACGAACGCGCATAGGCTTCTTCGTCATATTTATTGGAAACGCCGGCAAATAGGTCGAGCAAGGTGGCGTGCTTCTCGGGAAGAGATCGGGCCTCATCGGCGACTTGGGTCACCGCCTGATTGAGGTCACTTTCATTGAAATCCTTCAGTGCATCGTTTGCCGTCAGCGCCTCGCCGAGATCCTGCAAAACGCCGCAGTAGTCGATGATAAATCCGAATGGCTTTTCCGGAGCGCCGTCGTCATCGAACACGCGATTCACACGGGCGATGGCCTGTAGCAGAGCGTGTTCGCGAAGAGGGCGCGCCATATAAAGGACCGTGTTCCGGGGCGCATCAAATCCGGTCAGCAGTTTATCGACGACGATAAGGATGTCGGGGTCACCGGGGCCTTTGAAGCTCTCCACGATCGACCGGTTGTAGTTCTCTTCGCCCTGCCAACGGTCCATCATCCGGCGCCAGAAGGTCACAACCTCATCGACATTTTCTTCGTCGATGGCGGTCTCGCCCTCACGCAGTTCCGGCGCCGAAATCACGACTTCCGAGGTGACGTCTCCAAACTCGTCCAACAGCTTTTTCAGCGTGATGGCGTCGCGCTTCGACGGCGCGACAAGCTGCCCTTTCAAGCCGGTGCCTTTGAAATTGTCAGCGAAATGCCGACTTACATCGAAGGCGATGCAGCGGAGCCGGGCAGACACGCCCATCAACGTCCGCGGCCTGCTCATCTTGCGCTTGAGGTCTCCCTTTTGCGCATCTGACAGTCCACGAGTGACGCGATCGAACCAGGCATCTACGGCCGCTTCGTCGATATCCTCCTCAACGTGGCGCCCCTCGTACAAGAGCGGGACAACCGCACCGTCCTCGACCGCGTCCTTCATCGAATAAACCGGTCGCGCCAGCGTGCCGAACTTGAGGAAGGTATTCCGCTCCTTCTTCGCGATCGGTGTGCCCGTGAAGCCGATCAGGCAGGCGTTCGGGAAAACCTCGCGCATGCGGGCGTGCAGGCTATCCAGGTCCCCGTACTGACTGCGATGGCTTTCATCGACCAGGACGAAGATGTCGGCGCTGTCGTCCGCCACCCGGCGCTTGTTCAGCCCAGCCTTGAACTTGTTGATGACGGTGGTGACGACCGGCGCCTTGCCCTCGATCAGCTCGATCAGGTGCTCGCCTGTCTTGGCCCTTACGGGCGACAGCCCGGTCGCGCGGAAAGTATCGGCGATCTGCTTATCGAGGTCGGTCCGGTCCGTCACCATCACCAGCCGCGCGCTCGGCGAGGCGATGACGAGCGCCTTGGCCAGCATGACCATCGTCAGCGACTTGCCCGACCCCTGGGTATGCCAGACCACCCCGCCTTCACGCCTGCCGGACTCATCGCGCGTCTGCACGCGGCGAAGCAGGTCGTTCACCGCGAACATCTGCTGATGCCGAGCGATCTTCTTTACCGGGCCATCGAACAAGGTGAAACGCCGCGCCATGTCCAGCAACCGTTCGGGGCGGGCAAGGCTGATAAGGATCGAGTCGAGGGGCGTCCCACAGCGCGAGCCGGCCTCCATCAGGTGACCGTGCCTGGCCCTGTGAATAGCGAAGTCGGCGAAGATCGACCGCTCCTCGATCTCGTCCATTTCGCGCGACATCACCTTGGCGATATCGTCTGGCGTATCCTCCAGCTCCTTCCACGCCGCCCAGAATTTCGCCGGAGTGCCGACCGTGGCGTAGCGCGGGCGGTGGGGGCTGGCGGCGATGAGTAGCTGGGCCGAAAAGAACAGATTGGGGGCGCCGACATCCGGCTTCTGGTTGCGGAGCTGCTGACTGACGCCCTGCATGGCATCCTCCTGGCTGCGCTTCACCTCGATCACCGCGAACGGGATGCCATTCACGAACAGTACGATGTCCGGCCTGACCGCCGCACCGCCCGGCCACTCGACAGGGAATTCGGTGGTCATGTGGAACGCGTTGGCGCGCCAGTCCGCCCAATCGACGTAGCGAAGCTGGCTTTCACGGACCTGGCCGTCGATGGTCTGCGGCAGCGCGATGCCTAGCTGGAGTAGGTCGGTGACGACTTCGTTGGTGCGGAGCAAGCCATCGAAACGGACATCACGCAGCCGGTCGATCGCCGTGATAATGTTCGTTTCGGAAAACGGGTGCGAACGATTCGCCCGTCGGATGTGGTTCAGGCGGGATAGCTGCGTGGAGAGGATATCTTCCAGCAACACAGTGGACCGGCGATGTCCCCGCTGGCGCTCCGCCTCGGCGCGCGTGACATAGCGCCAGCCCAGCGCCGACAACGTTTGTAACGCTTGAAGCTGCGCGCCGCCGGCTTCGGACAGCGTGAATTCCGGAGAATCGCTCATGCGGCCGTGCCTTCCACGACAGCCTTCAAGAAGCTGATGACCAACCGCCTCGCCGCCACGTCGGTTATGTTCCGATTGGTGAACCGTGAAATTCGCGTTTCGCGACCAGACGCCTTGTTCGTCTTGAACGCATTCACCGAGGCATTTGGCCCGGCGGCCGAAACTTGCTCGAACCGGTAGGTGTGGCGGGCATCCTCACCCCGCAATTCGCCTGTAGCATCTACTGTCCAATACCCAGTGAAGCACAGCTTTTCGAGCGCACGCCTCATTTCTAAAGCTGATTGGAAGCGCTTGGTCGGATCAGGGTCGATGGATGTCATGACCGTCCGGCATACCGCGTTTGGAATGAAGGCCGGAAAGTCCGCGCGGGTAATCAGCACTCCCTTGGCTAGGGCATCTGCATAGCCGGCCTGGCCAAGCGAGTTGAATTTGGCTTCAAGGGCGCCGAGACCCACCAGCAATCGAAAGAGGGTTAGACCGGTCTGGAAAACGTCAGTCCGGGCTTCGATCCCGTTGCCTGCAACGGTCTCGGGTGCCGCATGAAGGACATACCAACTGGATGGCTGAACGGGTGCGCCGTTGGCGGAAATCCCAACAATCCCGTAGTCGGCGAGTTTTGCTTGGCCCTGCGGACCACGCAAAACGTTCTGCGGCTTCACGTCGTTGTGGAAGAAGCTGTGCAGATGCAGATGCTCCAATCCTTGCAGCATGTCGATGACGGTGCGAAGGGCCACAGATAAAGGCAGGAAGTTTCCCGGATTTGCCAAAGTCGTAATTGACCCGTCGGGGAAATAATCCATCGCGATTACGACCTTGCCGTCGGTCGCAACATCCGCCTGATGCACTCGCACAAGGTTGTTGTGCGTAAAAGCGTGACCGACCTGAGCCTCTCGCAAGCGTTGATCGACGCCGACCCCCGCATTCAGTACCTTGATGGCGTATTCGTGGTTTACGGCCTGATCCTGCGCCAGCCAGACCTCACCGAAAGCTCCGTGCCCAATGGGACGCATCAGACGGTACTTATTGTAGAAGGTGGTGCCGCTGGTGATCGGCAAGGCGACGGGGGCGAGGCTCATGGGTTGGTTGCCCCCCACCATGCCGCAACGACAGCATCGGCCATCTTGCTGTTCCAATAGCGTGTGCTCTGACCGACCCGCGCCAATGCGTGCGCGACAACCGAACTGCTATTGGTTGCCAGAGAAGCATAAATCTTCGCGACAACTGGCTTGTTGTGGAGCCCACAATAGAGAAGCAATGCAGCCTCCTGATAGGAGGCAGTACGCTTGGCGTTATTGTCGCCCTGGGTAAATTCGCCCTTCTTGATGACCACTCGGACGATGTCCGGATGAGAATGGAAGATCCGCTCAAACTCGCGGTAGAGCCACGTCACCTTGGCTGCATCTTCGTTGCAGTCGGCTGGAAAGCAAAGCCTGCTTTCGGTTGCGGCATTGAGTAGAGAATGCGGGTTGGTCGCGGCATCGACAATCGCATAGCGAGGTGTCGACGGATCACTTCGGAAGCCGAGGACCTTCATCCGATATTCTCCTTCAAACGCAAGTCATCCGGCAGCAACTTCTGCATCAGGCCGCGCTTTTGGGCGCGTAAGGTTTGCAGTTTCTGGAATTCCGGCCGGGCCGTATCGAATGCCGCAGTAAGCAAATCGGCTGCTCTAGACTGCTGGTTGATGTCTCGGGGACATGGAACAGGCGCTGTACTAACCAAATCCCAGTCGGCGCGTGGCATCTTTGAGCCACTTTGGATGGTCGCCGCGGCAGCAAATTCCTGTGTTTGTACTATATAGAACAAAAGTCTCGGATCGAGTTTATTCGCTTTCGATCTTAGAACCCAGATTTCGGTAGAGCAGATGCCGTCGAAATCTGGCCGCGCAAACTTTCCCAAATATGGTCTCAATTTTCCAAATAGGGTATCTCCCGCTTTGAAACGAGACCTAAGCGCAGAGTCGTTTGAGACGGGCCCACTGCCAGTTATTCGTCCCGTCAGAGATTCGATGTTTTCAAGTTCGATACTTGTTTTGGGTGCGCCATTGGAACCGGGCTGGATGCGCTCGGATACGAGGTCGGCAAGGTCACCCAATTCCATGCGTTCCTTATGAAACTCGGAGGCATATCGCGCGATCAGACCTCGGAAGCGCCGCCGCTTCGCGGCGATTTGCTGCTCGGTTTGATCGATAGCGCGGTCCCAAGCGTCGAGTATCGGCACAATGCGCCTCTGTTGTTCGAGGCTTGGGGGTTCAATTGGAATCTCGGCGAGATCATCGAAATACAGTCGAAGGCGATCCTCCGTTAGACCGTGGGAGTAAGCCCAGAACAAATAGACCATCCGATTCGACTTGAACCAGTGATAGGCGAAGCGGCTATCGATGTTCTTCTTGGGGGCCAATACTACATAGGCCGGGCTTACCAGGCCATCGGCATCAGCGAGGCCGCACGCTCCCTGCCACATCCTCATCATGTTGTAGGCGATGTCGCCGCGCCGGACGAGCAGGTGCTGTTCGGGCTCGAGTGTCGTCTCGGTGCGACGCTCAAGCTCGTCGCGGTGAACGATGCCGTCGTTCATCGTAACCGACAATGTCGGCAGCCCTTCGCGTCCACGCTCTTGCCGGTTCTCGAAATAGTCACCAAGGCGGGGTCGGCCACTCATACCGTGTCCCCATCGCCGATCTGGCTCTTGCGCCAATCGCCATAGATCTGGCCGGTGGCGGCGTGCTTCCAGTAGCGCGGCCCGCTGACATTGCCACCGTAGACCACGCGTGATGCGCCCGAGGGCGAGTCGAAGGCGGTGTCAGCGGTGAAGCGCAGGAACTTGCCGTCAGGCGTGATTTCCAGCGCTCCCTCGGCGATCATCTCAGCGCGGCGGCGCTTCAGCGGCTCAGCGCAGCTCGGCACCTCCTGCCGCTTGGCCAGCGATCCCGCGAGGACAACAAACTCGCCGTTCGCCTCCCGCGCCTTTGCGTCGGTGCCGGATTCCGTGAAAGTGAAAGTCGGGCCTCCTACGCTCACCGTATTGGGCTTGCCCGGATCGGCTTTCGGTGGGGGAGCGGATGCCGCACCGGCCTCCTGACCGGCTGGCCTCAAGATGTCGAAGCCGAGCACCGGCAGCAGCACCTCGATCTCGTCGAGCACGCGCTCCATGTCTGCGATTTCGGGCTCGGGCAGGCCCTTGAACGGCGGTTCCGTGCCGTTGACCAGCTTGGCGCGGCCCGCTCCACGAATGGCGGCAATGACGCGGCTTTCCAGATAGCGGCCATGCGCCTTGGTCAAATTCTCGTCCTTGGACACGATCAGCACCGCGCGGGTGAAGAAGTCCTTCGACTCGTCGGAGTCGTGCGCGGCCAGGCGGGTGCGAACTTGATCGCCTTCACCGACATAGACGAGCTGACGTCCCGGCAGATCAGGGTCGGGGCCGACCAGCAGGTAGATGCCGGTTCGCATTGCTTCCTCGCGCCGGATTAGATCCGGCAATGCCGTGCGGGTCGCGACCGCGGCGCGGACGGACGAAACGCCAAGCTCAGCGGTGATGACGCCGGAAGGCGAACCATCGACGAGGTAAAGCTTGAGCGTCCGGCCCCGGCGCGCGAGCGACTTGGCAAAGGGATCAGACATCGATGCCCAGCTCCTTGAGATAGCGGTTCATCTGCTCGCGGTTCTCGGCGAGCTGGCGCTCCAGGTCCCGGATTTCGTTCTGGACCGCCTGGATATCGATTTCGGGTTCTGGCTCGAACGTGTCGACGTAGCGGGGGATGTTGAGGTTGAAGCCGTTCTCCTCGATTTCCTCGAGAGAGGCGCGGTGAGAGAAGCGCTCGACTTCTAGCCGACCGTCGCGGACGCGCATGATTTCGGCGATGTCGCTGTCGCGAAGATGGTTCTGCTTCTTACCCGCCTCGAAGCTGCGGCTGGCGTCAATGAACAGGACATCGCGCTCATGGTCGCGCTTGCTGCCGCTTTCGCGGGCGCGGTCGAATACCATGATGCAGACGGGGATGCCCGTCGTCGGGAAGAGCTGGGCGGGCAAGCCGACAACCACGTCGAGCAGGTTGTCCCGCACGATGGATTCCCGGATGCGTCCCTCCGCTCCGCCGCGAAAGAGTACGCCGTGCGGGGCGACCACAGAGACACGGCCTTCGCCGGGCCTGGCTGTGGCGAGCATGTGGAGGATAAAGGCATAGTCGCCCTTGCTCTTGGGCGGCACGCCCCGCGTGAAGCGACGATAGGGATCGGCCGCAGCGTTCTCGGCACCCCATTTATCGAGGCTGAACGGGGGATTGGCGACGACCACATCGAACCGCATCAGATGATCGCCCTCGATCAACTGCGGCCCGTTCAGCGTGTCGCCCCACTTGATGTCCGCTGCGTCCAGCCCGTGCAGGAACATGTTCATGCGTGCTAGGGCTCGAGTCTGGCCGTTCGACTCCTGACCATACAGCCGAAAATTGTCCCCGCTGACCTCCTCGCCCGCCCGGATAAGGAGTGAGCCGGAACCGCAGGCCGGATCGCAAATGCGGTCCCCAGATTTGGGGCCGGCAAGCTTCGCGACGAGCTCGGACACCTTGCGCGGGGTGAAGAACTCGCCCGCCTTTTTCCCCGCTTCCGAAGCGAAGCGTTCGATAAGGAAGATGTAGGCGTCGCCAATTAGCTCCTCTCGCACCTCGCTGAGATCCAGCTTGGCGAAATCCTCCAGCAGGGTTTTCAGCCGGCGATTACGGTCCTTGGTCTGGCCGAGGTTCGACTCGGAATTGAAATCGATGTTGCGGAAGACGCCTTTCAGCTTGGGATCGTTCGCCTCTTCGATCGATTCCAGCACCTCATTGATCAGCTCGCCGATGTTGTCGGCGGCCCTGCGTTCGTGGAGGCTGTAGAAATCACCAAGGAATGTGTCGATTACCTCCCCGGCGCGGTCCCTTTGCTCGAATTGTTTTAGTTTGAAACGCTCACGTTCCATCAAGCGGGTCACGCGCAACTCACGCATCTCTGCCGGAGTATCCTTTAGCCGTTCGAGGTGCTGAACCGCATGGGACTTCCATACATCCGAGATGTATTTCAAGAAAAGGAACGCCAAGACATAGTTTTTATACTGATCGGCGTCCACCGCTCCACGGAACGTGTCGCAAGCTGACCAGACGGCATTTCTGATATCTTCGGGACGTGCTGGGGTGTCCATGGGTATTCCTAACTCAACTGCGCGAACGCGCGCTCAAGTGATGTTTCCGCTAGTATGCTTTCGACGGCAATTAGTCGGCTGGCGAGTTCACGGCGGCGTTCGATGCAGGACGCTACGCCGCCGATCGCCTTCTGGCGCTCGATCGACGGCAATGGAATCTGGAGGTCAGCGATTGCGTCCTTGGGAATTCGGGGGAGGCTGGCGCCGGCGGTGCTCTTGCGGAGCGACGCGCTCGTCTCAGGGCGCATCACAAAGGCCACTAGATAGTCCGGATTGAGCCGGGCCTGGTCTGGGCGGATCAGATAGATGTCGAGCGCGATGTAGGCGCCAAGGTGGGACTCCTTAGCCTTGATCGCCGAGGCGCGCTCGCCTCGTGCGGCGAGCAGGATGTCGCCTCGTTGTATTGGAACCGCCCTGCCGGCCGTGGGCCGGCGCCCCAGCAATAGGTCGCCGTCCTCCGCGCCGAGATTGCGAATTTGCACAAACCGACAGCCGTCGTCATTGGCCGGCTCGGGGTTAACCCCGCTGAGAATAATCGCTGTGTCGGAAAGCCGGACCATGGCCAACCTTATGGCGTCGAATGGCAGAACTGGCAATATATATCGTTAGAGGCGATCTCATACGACGTTTTATCGTGAAGCGCGGCCGGGTGAGATGGATTGAGGCGAGCGGCGTTGGAGTCCGACGCCTCCCCCATCATCTCTGGTGTAGACCTGCGGCTGTGAAGCTTGTCGCCGGGCTCGACCATCTTCACCCAAGGACTACGGAACGCTCGTTTGATCCCGCCACCCGGTGCCGCCGGCCGCTCGGCGGCGAGTCCCGCCGTGCGCTGGCGCGCGGACTCCCGTCAGATACCCCTTTGGGGGGGGGTACATCAATCATGGCCGAGGCGGTCGATCAGCTTCGAGACCTCGTGATCCGCACCTGCGACGGTTCCCAGACGGTTGAGGCAGTGGCCCTCGCCGCCGGGCCAGCGGATCCTTAGATCAGGAAGGCGTTCACCATGAGACGGGAGTCTCCGGGGGCCGAGTTCCCCCCCCCCCCCCCCGGGGGGGGGGGGGT
>CAIZGQ010000038.1 GCA_903932565.1 uncultured Hyphomicrobiales bacterium | reverse complement strand
GGCAGGTGACGAAAAGACCAACGCGCGGGCGGGTTGTGCCGGACTGCATCGCAAGGGCCACAACGGCCTCCCTTAAAAATTCTGATGGCCCCGCTGCATCCAGCGTTCGGGCGTCAAACAATGGCCCGACCATCGCGCACGACGCAAGGGTTGGCCCCGTGTGACGGCTTATCACAATGGGCGATGTGGTATTCTGCTGAGAGATCAGACGAGGCGGCTTTGAACCATGGCGGCGCTGATGAAGCTCGCAAACAACGGGTGCGGCTCAAACGGGCGCGATTTCAATTCCGGATGATATTGCACACCGATGAACCAGGGATGGTCCGCAAGTTCGATCGTCTCCGGCAACAGCCCGTCCGGCGACATTCCGGCAAAGACCATGCCCTTGTCTTCAAGCTGCGCGCGATAAGCGGTGTTGACCTCGTAGCGATGGCGATGGCGCTCGGAAACCTCTGTGCTGCCGTAGATCGACTCAATCTTTGAGCCTGCCCGCAAGGTCGCCCGGAACGCCCCCAGGCGCATCGTGCCGCCAAGGTCGCCACCGCTGCGGCGGGTCTCCAGCTCGTTGCCGCGCATCCACTCGGTCATCAAGCCAACCACGGGCTGGCTGCACGGACCAAACTCGGTCGAGTTGGCATCGGGCACGCCACCCAGCGAGCGGGCGGCTTCGATGACCGCCATCTGCATGCCAAAGCAAATGCCGAAATACGGCACCTTGCGCTCGCGAGCGAACTTTGCCGCAAGGATCTTGCCCTCGGCGCCGCGCTGGCCAAAACCGCCGGGCACCAGAATGCCATGGACGTGCTCGAGATGCGCCGCGGGGTCTTCGCCCTCAAAGATCTCGCTCTCAATCCAGTCGATATTGACCTTCACCCGATTGGCGAGACCGCCATGGGTCAGCGCTTCGATCAGCGATTTGTAGGCATCCTTGAGGCCGGTATATTTGCCGACAATGGCGATGGTGACTTCACCCTCAGGATTGTGAATGCGCTCGGATACGGCGTTCCAGCGCGCCATGTCGGGCTTGGGCGCAGGTTCGATGCCAAAGGCCGACAGCACTTCGCGGTCAATGCCAGCCTCATGGTAGGCGGCTGGCACGTCGTAAATGGAATTGACGTCGCGCGCCTCGATCACAGCGCTTTCGCGCACGTTACAGAAGAGTGCCAGCTTGCGGCGCTCTTCCTTGGGGATTTCGCGGTCCGTGCGGCATAGCAGAATATCGGGCTGGATGCCGATGGAGCGCAGCTCCTTCACCGAATGCTGTGTGGGCTTGGTCTTCAGCTCGCCAGCACTGGGGATGAAGGGCAGCAAGGTCAGATGGATGTAGATGACATGCTGGCGCGGCAGCTCGTTGCCGAGTTGGCGGATCGCCTCAAAGAACGGCAGACCTTCGATATCGCCAACCGTGCCGCCGATTTCGACGAGCACGAAATCAACGCCCTCGTTGCCATCCAGCACAAAGTCTTTGATCGCATTTGTGACGTGCGGGATGACCTGCACCGTGCCGCCCAGATAATCGCCACGACGTTCCTTGGCGATGATGTCCTGATAGATGCGCCCGGTGGTGATGTTGTCCTGCTTGTTGGCAGGACGGCCGGTAAAGCGCTCGTAGTGACCAAGATCGAGATCTGTTTCCGCCCCGTCGTCGGTCACGAAGACCTCACCGTGCTGATAGGGGCTCATCGTGCCCGGATCGACGTTGAGATAAGGGTCAAGTTTCCGCAGACGGACTGTGTAGCCCCGTGCCTGCAGGAGAGCCCCAAGTGCAGCGGACGCCAGTCCCTTGCCAAGGGAGGAGACCACGCCGCCGGTGATGAAAACGTACCGCGCCATGGGGAATCAGACCTATTCTTTAAAAACCGATTCGGGGAGGGGGAATTACGACACACCCCCAAGATTCGTCAGGCATCCAGCAAATTTCTCAAAACCGGGTAGCCCCGACGATTGCATCTGACGGTCAAAGAAAAGGGCCGGAAGTTCCGGCCCTTTCCTCTTGTGCCTGTTCCAGACGTCCGAGACATGCCGCGTTTTATTGGCGCGGCGCCTCAGGAGCGGCGGGTTGAGCCGGAGCGGCAGGTGCAGTGGCACCAGAGCGGCCCTGATCAATCTGCTTTAGCTGATCAAGAAGGTTCCCACCGGCCGGTGCGCCGGGCGCACCCGGAGCGGCGGGTGCAGTCTGACCAGCAGGTTGCACACCATTGAAGATCGAGGTCGGCGCCCGATTGAGATTGGCGATGACCGTCAACGTCAGGCTGGTACCAAAGAACAGCGCCGCCAGGATCGCGGTCGCGCGGGTGAGCACGTTGGCCTGTCCCCGCCCGGTCATGAAGCCACCGCCGCCGCCGATACCAAGCGCACCGCCCTCGGAGCGCTGCAGCAGGACGACAATGACGAGCGCAACCACGACCATCAGATGAAAGACGATCAGAACCGTCTGCATGTGTTCATTCCATTGGGCCGAATGCCAGAACGTCAGCATTCTTCTGTTGGCGCGGGTCATACACGATGACCCGGGGGATGGCTACCCGAAAGCAGACCATTCAGCCCATGCGGCAGTCGGCGCGCCCACCCAAACAGGCGACCGCACCTTGTGCAGGCAGCGTCTGATCAGACGGCCTTGAGATGCTGGGCGAGATGCTTGTTCATCTCAAACATCGTGACAGACTTTTTGCCAAACACCGGCTCAAGCTTGGCATCAGCCATGATCTCGCGCTTGTTGGCGGGGTTCTGCAGATTGTTCTTCTTGATGTAGTCCCACATCTTGCTGACGGCCTCAGAGCGCGGCAGCGGTGCTGAGCCAATGACGGCTGCAAGAGCGGGTGACGGCTGCAAGGGCTTCATGAACGCCGAGTTGGCTTTTGCGGTGGAAGCGGTCGCGCCCTCTGCTGGTGCCTTCGCCATTTTGGATCTCCATTCGTGAATCGCTGAGGCGGTATGGCACGGCTGGCGTCCAGAAGGAACCGCTTGAGGGGAGGAAACTTGCATGGGGCCCTTGCAAGGCGGGCCTTTCCACAAGTCAGGTGCGGAATAAGCCTGAAAACCGCACCCATGACCGTTTAAAAGAGAAAGCTTGACCATCGCAGGGCCTGCTTTTCGCCGCACCCGTGCTGCATGGGAAAGCAGGCCGGTCAGCCGCCCGTCTTATCCAAATGGCTTATAGCTCTTTGCAATCACCGGGCGGCGGGTTTAGGAAGACTTATATTCAGGCTGGCGCAGAGCTGGCACGCGCGGGATTGGGCCATGCAATTGCGGATCGCCGGATTTCTGAATCGCCTGCCATTGCGGGCTTTGGCTTTAAGCGTCGTAACATCAACGTGTCTGGCATCCAGTCTTGTCCTGTGTGGTGCAGCGCAAGCTGGCCCCAGCGTCATCATTGATGTGTCGAGTGGCAAGGTTCTCCAGCAGGATCAGGCGACGCGACCCTGGTATCCTGCCTCCCTCACCAAGCTGATGACGGTCTATGTGGCTCTCACGGCCGTCAAGGATGGTCGCGTGACCATGGACACGCCCTTCATCATGTCGCCCCGCGCGGCGCGGATGGCCCCCTCCAAGATGGGCTTTGCGCCCGGCACCGCTGTCACACTCGACAACGCGTTGAAGATGCTGATGGTCAAATCAGCCAATGATATTGCTGTGATGATTGCCGAGGGCGTCTCCGGGTCAGTCGAGGATTTCGCCGCCGAAATGAATTCGACAGCTGCAAAGCTGGGCCTGCGCGAGAGCCACTTCGTCAACCCCAACGGCCTGCCGGACCCTGAGCACGTGAGTTCCGCCCGCGACATGGCTTTGATCGGCCGCGCGCTTTACGTCGATTTCCCTGACTATGCGGGTCTGTTCGATATCGGCGCCTTGCGCATGACAAGTGGCCAGATCATCCCGACCCATAACGGACTTCTGGGCCGTTATCCCGGGGCGGATGGCATGAAGACCGGCTTCATCTGCGCCTCGGGATTCAACGTCGTCGCCAGCGCAACCCACGGCGGCCAGCAATTGATCGCCGTGGTGATGGGGTCCTCCAGCGCAAAGTCGCGGACGATAAAGGTTGCAACGCTGCTCGATGCTGCCTTCGCTGGCCGGTTCCCAGCAGGTCCGACAATCAACCAACTGCCCAAAAGTGCAGAAAACACGCCTGCGGACATCCATGCGCAGGTCTGCGGCCGGCATCGCGTGGCGCAGGAGGACGATTTCGCCGTCCCCATGGCAAGCGGGACAGCCGGGGCTGCCGCCGGCACCGGGGACCCGGGCGGAGCACGTGATTATGTGTCGCAACAGACCAAGGGCGGCGTTGTCACACTCGTTCCGACCCAGATCGTCATGAACGGACGCCCGGCCTTCGAGCCCATCGACGTGTTTGTCGGCCCTCGCCCCGGCTACACCGGAAACGTGGCCAAGGCGCGTGATATGCCGGGCCCGATGGATGCCACCGCCTATGCCGCCGCCGCCAAGGCGCAGGCGGCCGAGGCGCCATTGGCTCCGGATCCCACCGCTGTCTCAATGAAGCTCGCCAAGGGCCGCCAGGCCCACGGCAAGAAAGCGCGGGTCGCCACCGCGAAGGCAAAGCCCGAAAAGCTCGACCCGGTGAAAGTCGTCTCGCCGATGCCCGCGTCCGCTGGCGATGCATCGCTTGACAACAAGCCGACAGCAAAACCTGTTCCGCGGCCCTCAGACAAGGCGCATATTGGTCACTCAACGAGCGCCAAAGACACAAAACAAGGCGCGGGCAAGTCGACCGCAGGCAAGCCGGCAAACCATGCCGAGGCCAATCTGCGCGAAAAGCTGCCGCCGATGGCCGCCAACAAGATCCCGGCCCCGACGCCCAAGCCAGCCATCAAGGTTGCGCCCAAGCCCGCTGCCAAACCCACTGCGGCCCCTGCTGCCAACGACGCAGAATGAGATCCTGACACATGCCTGAACGCCACGCGGACCGCGACATCGTCGAGCGTCGGCCCGGCCCGCCGCTGCCCCTGTCCGTGATCACAGGCTTTCTGGGTGCGGGCAAAACAACGCTGCTGAACACGCTGCTGCGCGACGAAGCGTTGGCCGACACGGTCGTCATCATCAATGAATTTGGCGAAATCGGCCTCGATCACCTGCTGGTGGAAACCTCCGACACGGACATGATCCTGATGTCGTCCGGTTGCCTGTGTTGCACGATCCGGGGCGATCTCGTCTCAACGCTGGAAGACCTGCTGAGGCGACGCGACAACAACCGTATCACGCCCTTCAAGCGCATCGTGATCGAGACAACGGGCCTCGCTGACCCAGCCCCCGTGCTGCACACGATCATGTTTCATCCCTACCTGATGATGCGCTTTCGGCTCGAAAGCGTCATCACGCTGGTGGATGCGGTGAATGGCGCGACAACGCTCGATGAGCACATGGAGGCCGTGAAACAGGCTGCCGTTGCGGATCGGCTCGTTTTAACCAAAACGGATTTGCTGGCCGGTCCCGATGGCGAAAAAACCCTCGCCGATATTCGCGAGCGCCTGTACCGCCTCAACCCCACAGCGCGCGTTCTTGATGCGGCCAAGGGTGAGGCCAAGGCCTCAAATCTGCTGGATGCGGGGCTATATGATGCCGACCGTAAAATCCCGGACGTGCGCAAATGGCTGAACATGGAAGCCATCGATGACCACGCCAGCCATCATCCGGGCCATCACCACGCGCACGACCATCACCATGGCCACCATCATGGCCACGAAGACCAGCGCGATCAGGATGCGCATGACGTCAATCGTCATGATTCTCGCATTCGCGCCTTTGCCATGCGCAGTGATGTCGCGATCCCGCCTGGCGGCTTCGATATGTTTCTTGATCTGTTGCGGCAAGGCTACGGCCCGTATCTCTTGCGCGTGAAGGGCATCGTGCGCATGAGCGACGACCCTGAGCGACCTGTTGTCATCCACGGTGTGCAGCACGTGTTTCATCCACCGCTGCGGCTCGACCATTGGCCAGATGACGATCATTCAACGCGCATGGTCTTCATTCTGCGCGATTTGAAACCGGAATTTGTCGAGAAGCTCTGGGGCGCTTTTACCGGCCAGGCCGAAACCGACACGCCTGATGCGGTAGCCCTGACCGACAATCCGCTAAGCCCAAGGCCCAGCGGTTTGTTGAGCTAACCCGCGCCATTCATCCGGCGCGGGTCAAGTCAACGCGTCAGCCTTCGAGCTCTTCGCGCAGCATCTCAAGGTCGAACCATTCTACCTCGGCTTTTGCGATCGACTTCTCAGCCTTCGCATAATCCTTTGTGGCTTTTTCGAACGCATCCGGATTGCGCGCATACAGGTTTGAATCGGCCAGCACATCCTGCAGCTTCGCCTTGGTCGCGCGGTACAGGTCCATCTGCTTTGGCAAGGTTTCCAACGCG